>NZ_JASAUT010000021.1:0-135224 GCF_029952935.1 Bradyrhizobium sp. Mp19
ATCGTGCTCAACACCGCACCTCTGGTGCGGTGACGGGTGCTTCGCGTCTTTTTCCTTGCAAAAGGACATGGAAGGGGTTCTGCTCACGGCGCTGGTTTTGCCAACGGCTCGCCGGCCTTGACCACGTAGACGCCGAGCACCTTGAGCGGCTTGTCGCCGGACGTCTTGGCGTCGTGCACCGCACCTTCCGGGATCTGGTAGGAATCGCCCGCCTTCAGCTTCAACGGCGGCTTGCCGTCGATCAGAAGTTCGAGCTCGCCTTCGAGCACATAGCCGGTTTCAGCGCCGGGATGGGTGTGACGCCCCGACGCACCCCCGGCCGGAACCTCGGCGATCGCGGTGACCGTGTTGTAGCCCGGCGGAAAATCGACCTTCTGCAGCGGCGTCCGCTTGATGCCGCTCTGCTGCGCAAAGGCAGCGCCGGCACCGGCAAGCGCAATCACGGTGAGACCAAGCAGTAATTTCCTGAACATGCATTTTCCTCCCAACCCGCAAAACTCTAGCAGCGCGGAATCGCGGCGGAAAGCGGGCGATGTGTGATGTGCACTTGCGACGTTGGGATTAGTCCGTTCATCCAACAGCGCGGGTTTGCGCCGCATATTCATGAGCTACTCAGGCGAACGAGCTGTCTCGGCAATGGTGATGCGTACTGTTCACTCCATCGCGGGCGCGGCGCCGGAAGTTGCGCCGCGGTTCCTTCTCGACGTGACGGGAACCTGCTCGCCGGCAGCTGTGAACGAGCGGAGCGCCGCGCGGCCGCGTTGACGCCTACCGCTTGATCCCCGCGAACGCAGCCGCAATGCCGCGCTGGAACAGCGACCAGTCGAAGCCCAGCGCGAGCGCGAGGTAGCCGCGCTCGATCATCGCATTGGCCTGCTCGGCGGTGCGCGCGACGCCGCCGATCGGCACGCCGCTTTTCATGATGCCTTGTTCGGCGCGCTGCATCAGCGCGACCACTTCGGGATCGTCGGGCAGACCGCGCTTGTTGATCGAGGTGGCGAGATCGCCGGGGCCAATCACCGCGAGGTCAATGCCCGGCGTCGCCATGATCTCGTCGATGCGGTTCACCGCATCGACATGCTCGATCGTGATCATGCAGATCATGTCGTCGTCAGCGGTCGCCATGTAGTCGTTCATCGAGACGCCCCAGCGGAATGGCGCATGGAACGGTCCCCAGAGCCGGTCGCCCTTCGGCGGGTAGCGCACGCTGCGCACCGCCTTCACCGCATCGCTTGCGTTGCAGATCATCGGAAAATTGATGCCGAGCGCGCCGATGTCCATCGGTGCCTTGGCGAGATGCGGCTCGTTGGCGGCGATCCGCACCATCGGCACGCAGGGCGTGCCAGAGGTCGCCACGATCATCGCATGGGCGGTGCCGAGATCGATCGGGCCGTGCTCGAGATCGACGATGATCCAGTCCAGCGACTGCGCCATGATCTGCACGGTCTGGATGCTCGGAATGGTCGCGATCGCGCCGAAGGTCGGGCGCTTGTCGCGCCACTGCTTGCGCAGGCGATTGAGTGGCGTCAGCGGGGCTGCGGTCAAATTCGGTCCTCCCTCGAAGGAGAGCAGAGGCTAGCAGCGCGTTGTGACGGCGAAAAGGATCAGGCCGGGACGCGGCCGCCGAAGAATGGCGTCAAGGCTTCCGTCAGCGCGTGCGGGCGCTTCGAGGTGAAGATCATCTCGGCGCCGGCCTGGTCGCTCTCGTGGCGGGCCGGGCCGAGCAGGTCGGCGACGCGGCGTGCGATCGCCGGCGCCGGATCGATCCAGTCGACCGGCCAGGGTGCGAGCCGGGTGAGGCGTTCCAGCAGCAGCGGATAATGCGTGCAGGCGAGCACGATGGTGTCGGTGCGGGCAGGGTCGTGGGCGCCATCGCCGACGAAGCAGGGCGCGAGCTCGGCCGCGATGTCCTCGTCGCGCACGCTCGCGCCGCTGAGGGCGGCCTCCGCCAGGGAGGCGAGCTCGCCGGAGCCGACCAGCGTCACCTCGCAGCCCTGCGCAAAGTCGGAGATCAGCTTGCGGGTATATTCGCGCTTCACGGTGCCCTTTGTGCCGAGCACCGACACGCGCTTCGTTTTCGACGAGGCGCAGGCCGGCTTGATCGCCGGCACGGTGCCGACGAAGGGCAAAGGATAGGCGTCGCGCAGATGCGACATGACCAGCGTGGATGCCGTGTTGCAGGCGATCACGACGAGGTCGGGCGCGTGGGCCGCGATCAGCTCACCGACCAGCGGCACCACGCGGGCGATGATCTCGTCCTCGCCATGGTGGCCATAGGGGAAGAAGGCGTCGTCGGCGACATAGACGTAATGCGCGTCGGGCCGGGCGCGGACGATCTCGCGCAGCACGGTGAGGCCGCCGAGGCCGGAATCGAACACAAGGATGGTCGGGGGAGTGGACACGCGAAAACTCTATCCGAAGCAGGGTTACCATTCAGTTGTTTTTGGCTATCCGACCGCTTCGGCCGACAAAAGGCGGTGAAGCCGGGAATTTCACATGGCCTTGACCGATAGCTGCAAGTATCACGGCAAACTATTGCTACGACGTGTGAAATCCAAAAATGCGGCCGCAAGGGGGCCACGCGACATGATCCGCAATACCGCCGCGAGCTGGGGCTCGCTCGCCCGCGCGTTCCACTGGGGGCTCGGCATCGCCATCATCGGCATGCTGGCCTATGGCTGGTGGATGAACCACGTCCCGGCGCGGGCGGACAAGTTCTTCTACCGCTCGATCCACGCCGATATCGGCTACCTGGTGCTGCTGCTCACCGTGCTGCGGCTGGTCTGGCGCGGCCTTAACCCGACGCCGGCGCTGCCGGCCGACATGCCCGCCTGGCAGCGGATCGCCGCCCGCGTCAGCCACGGCGCGCTCTATGCCGTCACCATCCTGGTGGCGATGCTGGGGTGGGCGCATTCCGGCGCCCGCGCCGAGGATTATTCGAGCTTCTTCGGCCTGTTTCACGTTCCCCAGATCACCTCGCCCGACAAGGCGGCGGCGGATGCCTTTGAGGATCGCCACATCTTCTTCGCCTATGTCTTGCTGGCGCTGATCGTGCTGCACCTCGCCGCGGTCGCCTTCCACCACTTCGTCAAGCGCGACCGTGTCGCCGCGCGGATGATGGGGACAAGCGAAATCGACCCCGCCCGCTAGGCATGGGCGGCCGGCTCGGTGCGTTCCAAAATGGTCGCCCGCGCGGGGACACCTGCGTTACCCTGTGACGAACGGGGGCGGCCATCGCGGTTCGAATGCTCATGAACGATTCTGCACGACATCAAACGAACTGGCGTATGCCGGACGAGGGCGCCCCGCATGCCGCCACCTGGATGGCCTTCGGCGCCGGACGTGGAGCTCTGGGGCACGAAGCTCCTTCCCGTCATCAGAAATAATCTCGCCAGCGTTGCCAAGGCAATCGCGGTCTATGAGCCGGTGAAGATGCTCGTGCGCGAGGAGGACTACGACATCGCCGCGCGGCTGTGCGGTCCCTCGGTCAGCCTCGTCGTTCAACCGCTCGATGATGTGTGGCTGCGCGACACGGGACCGGCCTTTGTGACCAATTCTGCCGGGCAGCTCGGCGCCGTCGGTTTCAATTTCAACGGCTGGGGCAACAAGCCGCAACCGTATGCACGCAAGCAGCATCTATATGCACGCGATGCCAGGGTTGCAGAGCATCTGGCCCGAGCCGCGCAGGCAATCTTCTTGAAGGCCGATCTGGTGCTGGAAGGCGGCGGGATCGAGGTCGACGGTGAGGGGACGGCCATCATCACCGAGAGCTGCGTCCTCAACCGAAATCGCAATCCCGACGTCTCCAAGGCAAAATGCGAAGACGAATTGTCTCGCCTGCTCGGACTGGACAAGATCATCTGGCTGCCCGGCATCGCCGGCAAGGACATCACAGACGGACATACCGACTTCTACGCGCGATTTGCCAGTCCCGGCGTTGTCGTAGCCGGCCTGGAACCGGACCCGTCGTCGTTCGATCATGCGGTGACCAAACGACACCTCGATTTGTTGCGCGGCGCTGTTGATGCGAAGGGCCGGCGCCTGGATGTCGTGGTGTTGCAGGGCCCGTCGACGGTGCGTCCGAAGCACAGCAGCAAGGACTTCGCCGCCGGTTACATCAATTTCTACGTCTGCAACGGTGCCGTGATCGCGCCGGAATTCGGTGACCCGGCGGCGGACCGCAACGCGCGCGACAAGTTGCGCGACCTGTACCCGGACCGGGAAATCATCCAGCTCAACATCGATGGCATCGCCGCCGGTGGCGGCGGCATCCACTGCACCACGCAACAGCAGCCGCGCCTGTGAAAGCTGGCAGCCCGGTCGCGAAGTGAGCGACCGGGCCGTGGCTGCATGAGCGGCGCTAGCCGGCCGGCATCTGCTTCTCGACCAGGCGCACCCAGTAGGAGGCGCCGTGGCCGAGGATGTTGTCGTTGAACTTGTAGGCGGGGTGGTGGCACATCGGACCGTCGCCCATGCCGAGGAAGACGAACGCGCCGGGGCGCGCTTCCAGCATGAACGCGAAATCCTCGGCGCCCATCACCGGCACCAGATTGTCGTTGACGCGGTCGGCGCCGACCACATCGCGGGCGACCTCGGCGGCGACGCCGGCCTCGCGCGCGTGGTTCAACGTCACCGGATACATGCGTCCATAATCCGTCTCGGCCGAGCCGCCATAGGCCTTGGCGATGCTGGAGGCGACCTCGCTGATCCGGCGCTCGACCAGGTCGCGCACACCGGGATCGAGCGTGCGCACGGTGCCGCCCAGCGTCACGGTCTCCGGGATCACGTTGAACGCGGTGCCGGCCTCGAACATGGTGATCGAGATGACAGCCGATTTCAGCGGGTCGACATTGCGCGATACGATCGACTGCAGCGCATTGATGATCTGGGCACCGATCAGCACGCTGTCGACCGCCTCGTGCGGAGCGGCGCCGGCGTGGCCGCCCTTGCCGTGGACGACAATCTTCAACGTATCCGACGAGGCCAGCATCGCGCCCGGCGTGGTCGCGAAGTAACCCTCGGGCAGCCCCGGCATGTTGTGCAGGCCATAGACCTCCTGGATGCCCCAGCGGGTCATCAGCCCGTCGTCGACCATCGCCTTGCCGCCGGCGCCGCCTTCCTCGGCGGGCTGGAAGATCACGACCGCGGTGCCGTCGAAATTGCGCGTCTCGGTAAGATATTTGGCGGCACCGAGCAGCATCGCGGTGTGGCCGTCATGGCCGCAGGCGTGCATCTTGCCGGGAATCTTCGAGGCATAGGCGACGCCCGAGGCCTCCGCGATCGGCAGCGCGTCCATGTCGGCGCGCAGGCCGATGGTCTTTCCCGATGTTGATTTGCGGCCGCGGATCACGCCGACCACGCCGGTGCGCCCGATCCCCGTCACCACCTCGTCGCAGCCGAACTCGCGCAGCTTCTCGGCGACGATGCCGGCGGTGCGATGGACTTCGTAGAGCAGTTCAGGATTCTCATGGAAGTCATGGCGCCAGGCGGCCATTTCATCCGAGAGGGCGGCAACGCGATTGACGATGGGCATGGGGAGCGTCCGTTTCTTGTGAGCTTTGGTGGGTGGCGCAGCGTAGCGTAACCCGCCGACTTGTCACGCGGAATGGCGTCAGTAGCCCCGATGGGGCCAACGGGTCGCGCGAACGCGCGTCCGATGACAGGCTCCGCGCAATCCGGGATCATTCGCGTGCGCAGTCCCCAGATTTCGCTGCGCTGCATCCGGGCTACGAAGTTCACAAATTCGCCAGCCCGCATTCGACGGCGAGGCGGACCAGCTGGGCGTCGGTCCGCATGCCGGTCTTGGCCTTGATGAGGTAGTGATAGTTCTGCACGGTCTTGGTGCTGAGGTTGAGGTTGGCGGCGATCTGCTCCTTGGTGCTGCCGGCCGCCAGCTGCCGGAGGATTTCGATCTCCCGCTCGCCGAGCTGGTCGAGCGCCGATCGGGTCGGCACCAGGCTCTCCAGCGCCAGCACGCGCGCGACGTCGTCGCTCATTGCATGCTCGCCGCGCGCCACCGAGCGGATCGCTGCGATCAGCTCGGCCGGTTCGCTGCCCTTGGTGACGAAGCCGCTGGCGCCGGCGCCGAATGCCGCCTTCACCTGTGCCGCCTCGCTGTGCATGCTGAAGACGAGGATGCGCGCGTCGGCGTCGCGCGCGCGGATGTTGCGGATCGCCTCCAGTCCGCTGGCACCCGGCATCGAAATGTCCATCACCACTACATCGGGCTGGTGCGACTTGAACGCGCGATAGGCATTGGCGGCGTTGTCGGCTTCGGCGACCACGCGGAAATCGTCCTGATGCTCGAGCACGCGCCGGTAGCCCTGGCGGACGACCGGATGATCGTCCACCAGCAGGATCGAGATGCCGCGGGTAGTCACGGTTGTCATCTCAGGCGGCGAGCGGGATCGTGGCGGCGACCGACAGGCCGCGGCTGGCGCGCGCGATCGACAGCGAGCCGCCGAGGGCTGTGACGCGCTCGCTGACGCCGGTGAGGCCGAAGCCCGCGGATTGCGCCACCTTGGCCGCATCGCCGCCGCCATCATCCTCGACGCGCACCAGCAGGGCGTTCTCGCTTCCGGTCCGCCGCTCGATCCGCAGCACGATCTCGCGCGCCGAGCTGTGGCGCAGCGCATTGGTCAGGCATTCCTGCGCGACGCGATAGGCGGTGGCGGCGACCGTGCCGCTGATGTCGGCAAGGTCGCCCTGCAAATCGAGCTGGATCATCGGCTGCGCCGTGCGCGACCGCCAGCTGTCGACGAGATCGACCAGGCTTGCCTCCAGCCCGAGCTCCTCGGCCGGCGGGTGGCGCAGCCGGTTCAGTGTATCGCGCAGGCACGCCATGATGCGGCGCGTCGCCTGCGAGATCATCCGTGCATCCTGCGCAATTTCGGTGCCGGCGGCATACTTGTCCCCGGCGCTTGCCTCGATCGTGTTGGCGAAGGCGAGGATCGCGGTGAGATTCTGGCCGAACTCATCGTGCAGCTCGCGCGCCAGCGTGCGGCGTTCGTCGTTGCGGATTTCGAGCAGCCGCCGGGTCAGCACCGTGCGCTCCTCCTCGGCAAGCGCGAGGCGGTCGCCGAGATCGCTGACCGCACGCCCGATCATTGCGAGCTCCATCGAGCGGACGCGCGGCAGCGGCGTACGGTACTCGCCGTCGGCCATGCGCCGCAGCGCCGACACGATCGAGTGAGCGGGCGCCAGCGTGTGCGCGATCGCAAGCGAAGCGAGCAGCGCGATGGCGAGCGCCATCAACAGCGCGACATGGATGTTGTCGAGAATGTGCTGCCAGGCGAGCGCGATCGCGGCGTCCGGATCGGCGATGGCGCGGACGGTTCCCGCGGTCGCGGCGCGGGCGCTGATCGGCCGCTCCACGGTGGCGTGATCGCCGAGCACCATCTGCACGGTGGCCGCGAACCAGCGCGGCGGCGCCTTGCCGATCCCCTTGCTCTGGCCGCAGAGCGGCTTCTCGAAGGCGCCGGCCGGTTCGAACTGCACGCAGATCCCGGGCGCGATCAGGCCCATGGTTTCGATGGTGCGCCAGTCCGGTGCCGGCAGCAATTGCTCGCGCATCCGGTTGCTGCGCAGCAGCAATTCGCGCCAGTACAGCGCTTCGAGCGATTGCGAAACCCGCTCGGCGGACGCCTGCGTGGCGCGATCGACGCTGCGATAGGCGTCGATCGTGGCCCAGACGGTGGCTGCGCCGAGGCATAGCGCGACGATCACGAGCAGGCGGGCGACCAGTTGAAGCACGAGGCGCATGCGATCACTCCACGGCCAGAGCATGATCCGGAACGGAGAGACGCGGCTGGTCATGCTCAAACGAGAGGTGCGATGCTAACAGCACCGCTGTTCCCCGCCAATCGCAAGCATGCGAAGCTATGCAGGTCGGGAAATTTGCCCGACGAAATCTGGGCAGATGTCTTTGGACGGCGCAGGCCGGCTCTGCTCTAACGGAACGTGAGGCCCGCGCGGAGCCTCACGGAACACAGGGAGCTCACGCAGCATGGATGCCAAGGTCGACGTCGCGGCCGCATCGGCCGGCACGGACGCGGCGGAGCGCAGCGCCCTGCTGCTCTGGATGATCTTCACCGGCCTTTCGGTGTTCGCCGCCTTCCTGCTGTGGCGCTACGGGCTGATCCGCCTCATGATCAGTTCCGACCGCACCTACATTTCCAGCGTCATCGCCGTCCTCTACATCGTCACCTGCATCCATTGCTTCTGGCGGACGCGGGCGATCGCGCGGGAAGGGGAGGTCGCGCGCTCCTGCCGCACCATCCTCGCCGCGCCCGATGGCGCCAGGATCCTTGCATCAGGGGCGCTTGCATCGGATGCGCGCGGCCTGCCCGGCGGGCTCGTCACCGATCACATCAAAAGCCTGGTGCAGAAAGCCGAGGCGCAGGCCAAGGGGCGCATCGACCAGACCCTGCTGCTGCGGACGCTGGCGGACCGGCTGCGCGGGTCCAACGGCTTTGGCGCCTTCGTCTCCGACACGCTGATGAAGCTCGGCCTGCTCGGCACCATCATCGGCTTCATCATCATGCTGGCGCCGATCGCTTCGCTGGATGCCGCCGACAAGGTCGCGATGAAATCGTCGATGGGCCTGATGAGCGACGGCATGGCGGTCGCGATGTACACGACGCTGGCCGGACTGATTGGATCGATCCTGGTGCGGATCCAGTATTACATGCTCGATTCTGCGACCCAGCGGGTGTTTTCCGACGCCGTCGTGCTGACCGAGACGCACGTCACGCCGGCCCTGGAACGTCGCCTTGGTACGCCGTCATGATGGATGAGTTCGGGCTCTATCCGCGCGAGGAGCCGTTCGATCCGCTCGGCGTGATGCTATTCAAGGCGCTGCAGGTCATCGCCTTCCTGTTCTTCCTGGCGCTGCTTGCGGTGTCGCCGGACTCCAAGGAAGGCAAGATCGAATCCAAGGCGGAGTTCATCATCACGATGGACTGGCCGGACAACCATCCTGACGATCTCGACCTGTTCGTGCAGGATCCGGCCGGCAACATCGCCTGGTACCGGCATCGCGAAGCCGGCTTCCTGACGCTCGATCGCGACGATCGTGGTGGCGCCAACGACTTCATCATCGTCAACGGCAAGAAGATCGCCTCGCCAATCCGCGAGGAGATCGTCACGCTGCGCGGCGTCGTCGCCGGCGAATACACCGTCAACGTCTCGCATTTCCAGGCGACGACCGGCGAGCCGGTGCAGGCCAATGTGAAGGTGCAGAAGCTCAATCCGACGGCGCAGGTGATCTTCGACGACAAGCTGACCGTCGATCACACGGGCGACGAGAAGACCGCGGTCAGGTTTCGTCTCGACGCCGAGGGCAAGGTGATCAACGTGGACCGGCGGCCGAAGTCGCTGCTCGAGACCTTCCGCAGCAGTTGGCGCAACGGCGGCGACCTCGATCCGAAAACCGGTGTCCCGAAAAGCGGCGTCAGGGTGCTCCGCAATGATTAGCTTGCAGTCGGTCATTCTCACGCTTGCGGTCGCATACGCGGTGGTCGGTGCGCTGCTCCTGATCGTGCTGGTCTATGCGCGACTGCACTGGTCGCTGAAGGCTGTCGTCATCGTCGTGACCAGCGCGTTCTACTTCGTCAGCTTCGGCGGCATGCGCGGTCTGCTCGGCTGGGCGTCCGCGGAAAAATTGCCGGCGAACTTCAAGCTGCTGTCGACGCGGATCGTGGAGCCGCATTCGCTGGAGGGCGACTCGGGCTCGATCTATCTCTGGGTCGAGGAGCTCGACGAGGACAACCGGCCGAGCGCGATCCCGCGCGCTTTCCGCATTCCCTATAGCGAGGCGTTGGCGGAGCAGACCCACACCGCCGAGAACGAGATCAAGGCCGGGCATCCGCAAGGCGGGCGGGCGGCGGATTTCGGCGGCGGCGACGGCACCATCATGGACTTCGTCAGGGAGTACATCACGCCGAAGACGATCGTGGAGACCACCGGCGGTGATTCCACCACGGGGACGTTCGTGGCCCCGCCGGCCGGCGCGCAAGGGTCGGTGTTCACGCCGCTGCCGCCGCCCCGGATGCCGCCCAAGGACGCGCAGCAATAGCGGGATGCCTGCCCAGGAGGGTGGCATAAAAATAGGGATCGGCAATAATCAGTCAGCGGGGTGGACAGTAATCATCCGGAATTCCTCAATTCCCTGAAGTGTGTAGTCTTGGGGCTAACCGGGGCTAGATTTTATCCCCAAGCCATTTTTCCCGGCAAAGGGGCCGCTGCGTGAAGCGGCCCCTTTCGATTCCGGCGGCAGGGCACGGTGAGGGGCCGGCGCGGTGGAGCGGGCTTACAGCACCGTCAGGAATGCGATCGCGAGAACCATCAGCCACCCGACAATGACGAGCGAGACCACCGCGCCCGCGGTGATCTTGGCGATCTCCTTCAAGGTCATTGGCCGGTCCATGCAAACCTCTCCTGGGTAGCCCTGAGCGAGACATAGGCGCGGACTGGCAGATCGCCCCGGCTGCTCACGGAACGTTGTAGCGCCCATGAGCCAGGGGTGGGCCCTTCCGGAGGCCCAACCTGTCATTTCACAAAATATTGTCTGACAGATATTGAAATCTGTCAGCGGGATGGTGTATACACTCACCAGCCCCAAGGGAGGAGGGCGCCCAGTGGCTGTTCCGGCGTTGGCCGGGGAGCCGGACTTAATTTGACTACCTCGAAGGACTACCTCCATGACCATAGAAATCTTTCAATTGACCGCCCAGATTCAACAGTGGCTCAATCTTCGCGTCGCCCGCCACTTGGCCGCCCAGGCCGCCAAGTTCACCCGCGGGCAGGACAGCGATAACCAGACGGTAAACGCATGAACGAGGCGGTGGTTTTGACACCCGAGCGGATCCTCGAGGCAACTGAGGATGTCTTGAGGCGCTTCGGGCTGACCAAGGCCACCGTTGTCGACGTTGCCCGTGCGCTGGATGTCAGCCACGGCAGCGTCTACCGTCACTTCCCCAGCAAAGCCTCGCTGCGCGATGCCGTCGCCAAGCGCTGGCTCGACCGCGCCAACGAGCCGCTGTGCAAGATAGCGGCCGGTTCAGGCCCGGCGCCGGAGCGGCTGGAGCAATGGCTGCGCACCGCCTTCACGATCAAGCAGAAGAAGGTCTGTGACGATCCCGAGATGTTCGCGACCTATCTGGCGCTGGCGCAGGACGCGCGTGAGGTGGTGGAAGCCTACAAGGACAAGCAGGTCGACCTGATCGCGAAAATCCTGTCCGACGGTGTCGCGCAAGGCGTGTTCGAGATCGACAATGTGAAGGCGACCGCGCGTGCCGTGTTCGACGCCACCGTCCGCTACCATCACCCGGCGCATGCCGAGGAATGGGCCAAGCCCGAATGTCCGTCGCGCATCGATGCGCTGCTGGCCCTGCTGCTGAAGGGCCTGCGGGTCTGCAAGCCCTGACCGCCCTTTCTGCCGACATCCTCTGACCACCTGATGCCTTTGGCCCGATTGCGAGCCCGGGGCCGCGTGTGCTTGATATCGGATAGGGATCAGCAACGCGGAACACGATGCGGCTTGCACTGTTCGCCGATATTCACGCCAACCGGCAGGCTTTCGCCGCCTGCCTCGACGCTGCGCATGCGCGCGGCGCCGAGCGGCTGATCTGCCTCGGCGATATCGTCGGCTACGGCGCCGATCCGGAATGGGCCGTCGATACGGTGATGGACCTCGTCGCGAAGGGCGCGATCGCGGTGCGCGGCAATCATGACAATGCGATCGGCGTGCCGAGCGACAGCATGAATGCCGAAGCGCAGGCCGCGATCGACTGGACCCGCGGCCGGCTCAGCGGCGAGCAGAAGGAGTTCCTCGCCGAGCTTCCGATGTCACGGCAGGAGGACAACAGGCTCTACGTGCACTCCGAAGCGTCGGAGCCCACGAAATGGCGCTATGTTCGCGACACCGCCGACGCCGCGCGCAGCATGATGGCCACCGAGCTGCAGATCACGTTCTGCGGCCACATCCATCGTCCCGGCCTCTATTCGATGTCCTCGACCGCCAAGATGACGAGCTTCGTTCCGACTTCGGGTATCGCTGTTCAGTTGCTGCCGGGGCGGCGCTGGCTTGCGGTGCTCGGCTCGGTCGGCCAACCGCGCGACGGCGATCCCGCGGCGTCGTTTGCGATGTTCGACACCATAAGCCGCGAGATCACCTATCATCGCGTGCCCTACGACGTTGCGACCGCGGCGGCGCGGATCAAGGCGAGCGGCCTGCCGCACTGGCTCGCCGACCGTCTGCCGCTCGGCCGGTGACGCCGATGGCGGCGCTGGCGATGCAGGCGGGCGCCGAGATCGACGGCTTCACCATCGGCGAACGCGTGCACCGCGGCGGCATGGCGACGCTGTGGAGCGTCACCCATCCCGGCATCACCGTGCCGCTGCTGATGAAGGTGCCGCTGACCTCGGAGGGCGAGGATCCGGCCGCGATCGTCAGCTTCGAGATGGAGCAGATGATCCTGCCGCGGCTGTCAGGGCCGCACGTGCCGGCCTGTTTCGGCACCGGCGACTTCGAACGCCAGGCCTATGTGGTGATGGAGCGCATCCCCGGGCAGACGCTCTACAAGCGGCTCGGCGAGCTGCCGCTGCCGTATGAGGAGGCGAGGGTGATCGGCGGCAAGGTCGCCACCGCGCTCGCCAGCCTGCACCGGCAGAACGTCATCCATCACGACATCAAGCCGAGCAGCATCATGTTCCGCGAGCGCGGCGAGGCGGTGCTGATCGATTTCGGCCTCTCGCACCACCGCCATCTGCCCGACCTGTTGCAGGAGGAGTTTCGCCTGCCTTACGGCACCGCGCCCTACATGGCGCCGGAGCGCCTGCTCGGCGTGCGCGACGATCCGCGCAGCGATCTGTTTTCGCTCGGCGTGCTGCTCTACTTTTTCACCACCGGCGTCCGCCCGTTCGGCGAGACCGAAAGCCTGCGCGGCATGCGCCGGCGGCTGTGGCGTGACCCGTATCCGCCGCGCCAGCTGAAGCCCGACTATCCGCCATGGCTGCAGGAGATCGTGCTGCGCTGCCTGGAGATCGACCCCGCGGCGCGCTATCCGACCGCGGCGCAGCTTGCCTTCGATCTCGGCCATCCCGATCAGGTGAAGCTGACGGCGCGGGCGCAGCGGCTGAGCCGCGATCCGCTCGGCACGGTCTGGCGCCGCCGTTTCAATCTCGGCGCGGTGCCGCCGCGGCCGAAGTCCGATGTCGCGGCCCAGCTCGCCTCGAGCCCGATCGTTGCTGTCGCGCTCGATATCGGCGAGGGAGCCGAGGCGCTGAACGACACCATCCGCGTCACCGCCGAGCGGGTGCTGTCGACCTCGCCGTCGGCGCGACTGGCTTGCGTGAATGTGCTGAAGCTCAATCGCCTGGCGATCGACCGCACCCATGACGAGCAGGGCCAGAACAAGCACGTCGACCGCCTGGTGGCGCTGCAGCACTGGGCGCGGCCGTTCGGGCTCGAGGAAGGACGGCTGACCGTGCATGTGCTGGAGGCGATCGATCCCGCCGCCGCGATCCTGGAATTCGCCGCGGTCAATCTGGTCGACCACATCATCATCGGCGCGCGGCAGAACTCGCCGCGGCGTGCGCTGCTCGGCACCGTGTCCGCCAAGGTCGCGGGGGAGGCGCCGTGCACGGTGACCGTGGTGCGGCCGTCGCGGCTGGCCTCGCAAGCGGAGGACGGCGAGGGCGATGAGGCGGCGGACCAGGCGGCCAATGCCGCGGTCACGCCGCCCGCGTTGTTCTAGTTTCTCCGGATCATCAGATCGCCTCGCCGCGTGCCTCGGCCGCCGCATGGCGGATCGCGGCGATGTTGGTCTTGTAGGCCTCGACGGTGCCGCCCTTGAACACGGCGGACCCCGCGACGAAGGCGTTGGCGCCGGCGGCCGCGAGCTGGCCCGCGACGTCGGGCGCAACGCCGCCGTCGACCTCGATATCGATCGGGCGGCCCGCGACCATCGCCCTGACGTCGCTGATCTTGCCGATCGCCGAGCGGATGAAGGCCTGGCCGCCGAAGCCGGGATTGACCGACATGACCAGCACGAGGTCGATCAGGTCGAGCACATATTCGATCGCGCTCGCCGGCGTTGCCGGATTGAGCGAGACGCCGGCCTTCTTGCCGAGCGCGCGGATTGCCTGCAACGAGCGGTGCAAATGCGGGCCGGCCTCGGCATGCACCGTGATGTGGTCGCAGCCCGCCTTGGCGAACGCCTCCAGGTAGGGATCGCAGGGCGAGATCATCAGATGGGCGTCGAAGATCTTCTTGGTGTGCGGCCGCATCGCCTTGATGACGTCGGGGCCGTAGGAGATGTTCGGCACAAAGTGTCCGTCCATCACGTCGAGATGGATCCAGTCGGCACCGGCCTGGTCGACGGCGCGGACCTCCTCGCCGAGCTTTGAGAAATCCGACGCCAGGATCGACGGAGCGATAACGAGGGGACGCGGGGTGAATGACTGAGTCATGTCAGCTGTTCCGGAAGACTTCAGGGGGCGACGGGTGAGCCCGCCTAACATGCGGACGCGTGGCGGGCAATGCGAACCGACGGCGCTCCGGGATCGGAAAATTCTTCCGCCGGCGGCAGCTCTTGCCGGGTGCGCGGAACCCGCTTCGACGCGGGACCGCCTGGTTTTACTGGGTTTTTGCCATGGCACGCCCCTTGCTCAGCCACTGACCAGCGTTTGAGCCGCCAGGCGCGGCCCTGTTGGAGTATTGCCATGCTGTTCGCCCTTGGCGCTGCGTCGTCGGCCATTGACCTCTTGAGCTCGCTGATGTCGTCGAAGTCGACGACCCAGACCGGCAGCTCCGGTCAGGGGAGTCAGACCACCGGCCTGTTCGCCCCTTCGACCGGTACCTCGACGTCGACCGGCAGCAGCACCGGCACCGGCTCGGGCAGCGGCTCCGCGCAGATTTCACCACTGACGATGGGCGCGCTGATTTCCGCGCAAAGCCAGTCGCAGACCGCGGTTTCAAACAGCCCGACGGCGGCCAGCCGGTCGGATGCCCTCAAGGACCTGTTCTCGCAGATCGATGCCGACGGCAACGGCAAGATCACCCAGTCCGAATTCGAGAACGCGCTCGGCGCCGGCGGCACCAACACGGCGCAGGCCGACGACGTGTTCTCCAAGCTCGACAGCAATGGCGACGGTAGCGTCAGCCTCGACGAGATGTCGCAGGCATTGCAGAGCCATAAGGGCGGCGGCCATCATCGCCATCACATGGCCACTGGCTCGACCGATGGATCCGGCTCCGGCAGCGGCGCGGGCGGATCGAGCTCAGATCCCTTGATGCAGGCGCTGGACGGCGCGACCTCGACGTCGGTGACCAACAGCGACGGCTCCACCACCACGACGACGACCTATGCCGACGGCTCGAAGGTGGCGATGACGACGCCAGCCGCATCCTCCGCGACCCTCAACGCGGCCTCGTCCTACAATATCGTCGAGCAGCTGATCCAGCGCCAGGCGAAGGCGATCTCCGCGCAGAACTTCGCTGCGATCTCGGTCAGCGCGTAACACATTACGCTATCTGAGACAGCGTAGCCGCGAGCTCCGCCTCTCCCCGCGTGCGGGGAGAGGCCGGAACGCATCGCTAGATGCGTTCCGGGTGAGGGGAGTCTCCGCGAGTCCGTCTGTCACCCACGATGCTGAGGCAGCCCCTCACCGCAATCCTCTAAGAGCGAGCTTGGCTCGTCTCGACCCCGTAAGAACGGGGCGAGGGAGCACACGGCCTTCGCCTAACCGAATCTGTCCCGCCAGCTCGGCAAAGCGCCGGCGAATGGCAGCGCGGTCGCCGAATGGACGCCGCGGGCGATGGCGCGCGCCACCGTGTTGGCGGCGAGCGCACCGAGCTTGGTGAGGCCGAACAGCGGATCGATCGGCTTGGCGCCGGTCGCGGCGGCAAACACCACGTCGCCGTCGAGCGGGGCGTGCACCGGATAGATCGCGCGCGCCATGCCGGTCTGCGCGATCATCGCAAGCCGCCGCGCCTGTGGCTTCGTCAGCTGCGCATCGGTCACCACGACGACGAGGGTGGTGTTCTCGGCGGCGCTGGCGTCGGCGCCGCCCTTCAGCCGCGGCTTCAGCATGTCCGGCGTGAACGAGGGCGGCAGGCCGCGCCCGCCGAACTCGCCGCCGACCTCGAACGGCGCCGCCCAGAACCAGGGGCCGCTGCCGACCGTGACGCTGCCGACCGCGTTGACCACCGCGAGCGCCGCCACCTTCACACCGTCATCGGTCACGTCAGACGCCGAGCCGAGGCCGCCCTTCAGATTGGCCGTGGTCGCGCCCAGGCCGGCGCCGACGCTGCCGAGCTCGAAGGCATCAGAGGCCGCATTGGCCGCCGCGTAGCCGAGATCGCGATAGGGCGGAAAGCGTCCCCACGCCTTGTTGCCGCCGTTGAGCAGGTCGAAGCAGATCGCGCCCGGCACGATCGGGATCACCGCATCGCGGATGCGGAAGCCGCGGCCGCGCTCGGCGAGCCAGGCCTGCACGCCGCCGGCGGCATCGAGCCCGTGCGCCGAGCCGCCGGACAGCGCGATGGCGTCGATTGCCTCGACGACGTTGTGCGGCGAAAGCAGCGCTTCCTCGCGGGTGCCGGGACCGCCGCCGCGCACATCGATCGAGGCGACCGCCGACCGCTCGAACAGGATGGCGGTGACACCGGAGGCGACCGTGGGATCGTCGGCATGGCCGACGGCAACGCCGGCAATATCGGTGAGAAGGTTTTTCACGATGGGTCCATCCGCCTGCTGTCCGATCGATCCGGTATAGCAGCCGCGACGGATAAGCAAAACGCCCTGGCTGGACCGGGGCGTCTAGTACTCTGTCCCCGTCATTGCGAGCGAAGCGAAGCAATCCATTATCACCGATCGCGCGGAAGGATGGATTGCTTCGTCGCTTCGCTCCTCGCAATGACGGCGAAGGATGGGGAGTCGATCAGGAGCCCTTCGGATTGATCTCGGTGTAGTTGCCCTTGGCGTCCCACTTGTAGACGACGTAGTCGATCGCCTTGATGTCGCCCTTGGCGTCGAAGGCCATCTTGCCGAGCACGGTGTCCCACTCGCCGGCCTTGATGGTGTCCATCACCTTCTTGGCGTCGGTCGAGCCGGCCTTGGCGACTGCCTGCGTCCACACCTGCATCGCGGCGTAGGTGTAGAGCGTGTAGCCCTCGGGGTCGATGTTCTTGGCCTTGAACTTCTCGACGATCGCCTTCGCGGTCGGCTTGTTGCGCGGGTCCGGACCGAAGGTGAACAGCGTGCCTTCGGCGGCGGGGCCGGTGATCGAGGCGAACTCCTTGTCGTTCATGGCATCGCCCGCCATCAGCACGGTCTGCAGGCCCTGGTCGCGCATCTGGCGCAGGATCAGCCCGGCTTCCTGATGGTAGCCGCCGACATAGACCAGATCGATGTTGTCGCGCTTCAGGCGCGAGACGATCGAGTTGAAGTCCTTGTCGCCCTTGTTGTAGGACTCGAACATCTTCTCCTGGAAGCCGGCCTTGTTCAGCGCCTTCTTGGTCTCGTCGGCGAGGCCTTTGCCGTAGGTGGTCTTGTCGTTCAGGATCGCGACGTTCTTGCCCTTGTAGTTCTTCATGATGTAGTCGGCGGCGACCAGGCCCTGCTGGTCGTCACGGCCGCAGACGCGCGCCACGTTCCAGAGCTTGCGCTCGGTGAACAGCGGGTTGGTCGAGGCCGGGGTGATCTGCAGCACGTTGGCGTCGGCATAGGCCTCGGAGGCCGGGATCGAGGACGACGAGCAGAAATGGCCGGCCACGAACGGGATCTTCGAAGAGCCGATCTTTTCCGCGATCGAGCGCGCCTGCTTCGGATCGCAGGCATCGTCGTCGGCTTCCAGCGCGAGCTTCTTGCCGAGCACGCCGCCGGCGGCGTTGATGTCGGCGACCGCCTGCTCGGCGCCGTTCTTCATCTGCCGGCCGAAAGCGGATTCGGAGCCCGTCATCGGGCCCGCGACTGCGATGGTAATGTCTTGCGCGAACGCGCTCGCCGATAATGCGAACGAGGCGCCAAGTGCCAGGCCGATGAGCTTCAGTGATTTCATGAGACGTCCCTCGTGGTCGTTGCCTCTTGCGGGAGGGGCCCGGCACGCCGGGCCCCAAAACCGCGGGCATTCTCAGCTGATTTCGCGGCGAAGTCACCGGCAATTTTCAGGCAAATCGACGCTGCAT
Source organism: Bradyrhizobium sp. Mp19 (assembly GCF_029952935.1). Taxonomy (NCBI): domain Bacteria; kingdom Pseudomonadati; phylum Pseudomonadota; class Alphaproteobacteria; order Hyphomicrobiales; family Nitrobacteraceae; genus Bradyrhizobium; species Bradyrhizobium sp. Mp19. The sequence continues at coordinate 18,191 of NZ_JASAUT010000021.1, forward strand.
CCGCCGCGTCTTGCTTGCGGGGGCGGCACGGAACGTTAAGCTAGCCGCGGCGGCCGCCTTCCAGATAGGCGGCGCGGATTTCCGGGCGCTGCAGCAATTCGGCGCCGGTTCCGGCCAGCGTGATCAGGCCGTTGACCATGACATAGCCGCGATGGGCGAGCTTCAGCGCGTGGTTGGCGTTCTGCTCCACGATCAGCACGGTGAGGCCGTCCTGCCGGTTCAGCGTGCGGATGGCGTCGAAGATCTGCCGCGCGATCAGCGGCGCGAGCCCGAGCGAGGGCTCGTCCAGCATCAACAGCCGCGGCCGGCTCATCAAGGCGCGGCCGATCGCCAGCATCTGCTGCTCGCCGCCCGACAGCGTGCCGCCGCGTTGTGCGACGCGTTCCTTCAGGCGCGGGAACAGCGCGAACACCCGCTCCAGCCCGGCTGCGCGTTCGGCCTCGCTGCACTCGGTGGCATCGGCGCCCATTTGCAGGTTTTCCGCGACGCTCATGCGCGGAAAGATCCGCCGGCCTTCCGGCGATTGTGCGATGCGCAGCCGTGCGATCTCGTGGGTCGGCACGCCGGTGATGTCACGGCCGTCGAATTCGATGGCGCCGGCGCGGGCGCGCGGCCTGCCGAAGATCGTCATCATCAGCGTCGACTTGCCGGCGCCGTTGGCGCCGATCAGGGCGACGATCTCCCCGCGATTGATCTCGATATCGACGCCCTTCAGCGCCTCGATCTTGCCATACGCCGCGCGCACGCCGCGCACCGCGAGCAGGGGTGTCGTTGGCTGTGCCGCGCTCACGTGCCGCTCTCCATCACGGCGATCGCCTCTTCCTCGTCGGCGCCGAGATAGGCGGCGATCACCTTGGGGTCGTCGCGCACCGTCTGCGGCGTGCCTTCGGCGATCTTGACGCCGTAATCCATGACCACGACGTGATCGGAGATCTCCATCACGACCGACATGTCGTGCTCGATCAGGAGGATCGAGGTGCCCTGTTCGTTGCGGATCGACAGCAGCAGTTCGTTGAGCCCGCCGCTCTCGCGCGCGTTCAGTCCGGCCGCCGGCTCGTCGAGACAGAGCAGCGCAGGTTCAGTGCACATCGCGCGCGCGATCTCGAGCCTGCGCTGGTCGCCATAGGGCAGGTTGCCAGCGGCATCGTCGGCGCGGTCGAGCAGGCTGACGCGCGCGAGCCAGGTCCGCGCCAGATCGATGGCGCGCTGCTCGGCCTCGCGCCAGGACGGCAGGCCGAGCAGTCCGAGCAGGGTCAGGCCCGAGGCGCGCATCAACGCGTTGTGCTGGGCGACCATCAGGTTTTCCAGCGCGGTCATGCCGGGAAACAGCCGGATGTTCTGGAAGGTGCGCGCCACCTTGGCCTGCTTGGAGATGCGGAAATCGTTCAGCCGCTCGAGCTGGATGGTGCGGCCGTCGTCATGGGCGAGGCGGATCGCGCCGCCGCTCGGCCGGTAGAACCCGGTGATGCAGTTGAACACTGTGGTCTTGCCGGCGCCGTTCGGCCCGATCAGCGCGGTGATCTTGCGCCGCTCGGCGGCAAAGGACAGCTCGTTGACCGCGACGATGCCGCCGAAGCGCATCATCAGGCGGTCGACGGTGAGGATGTGGTCGCCGCTCATCCGTGGCCCTCCTTGACGAGGTCGGACGAGATCGCCTGGTTGCGTTCCAGGAACACGGTCGGCGAGCGATGGCCGATCAGCCCGCGCGGCCGCCAGATCATCAGCAGCACCATCGCCATGCCGAACACCAGCATGCGGTATTGATCGAGGCCGCGGAACAGCTCGAAGCCGCCGATCATGGTCAGCGCGGCGAGCGCCACGCCAAGCTGCGAGCCCATGCCGCCGAGCACGACGATCGCCAGCACCAGCGCCGATTCCTGGAAGGTGAAGGATTCCGGGCTGATGAAGCCCTGCCGCGTGGCGAAGAACGCGCCGGCTAAGCCGCCGAACATCGCACCGGTCGCGAACGCCGTCAGCTTGGTCGTCGTGGTGTTGATGCCGAGCGCGCGGCAGGCGACCTCGTCCTCGCGCAGCGCCTCCCAGGCGCGGCCGATCGGCAGCCGCCGCAGCCGGATCGTCACCCAGTTGGTGATCAGCGCCATCGCCAGGATCAGATAGAACAGGAAGACGAGGCGGTGGGTCGGCGAGAATTCGATGCCGAGCTTGGCGGCGAGCCCGTCATCACCCGCCGTCAGCGGAATGCCGAACATGGTCGGGCGGGGAATTCCCGAGACGCCGTTGGGGCCGCCGGTTAGGCTCTGCCAGTTGATGATGACGAGGCGGATGATCTCGCCGAAGGCGAGCGTCACGATCGCGAGATAGTCGCCGCGCAGCCGCAGCACCGGGAAGCCGAGCAGCACGCCCCAGAACGCCGCCAGGATGCCGGCAAGCGGCAGGCAGACCCAGAACGACAATCCGAAATTGGTGGCAAGCAATGCGTAGGAATAGGCGCCGACCGCGTAGAAGGCGACATAGCCGAGGTCGAGCAGGCCGGCGAGGCCGACCACGACGTTCAATCCCCATCCCAGCATCACATAGGTCAGGACCAGGATCGACAGGTCGAGAATGTAGCGCTGGTTGTAGAAGATGACAGGCACGAGGAACGTGAACACCAGGAGCGCCGGCGCCAGCCAGCGGCCGGCGAACGACATCGCCGATTGCACCGGCTTCGGCACGACGCGGTCCTTGTCGACCGGTCCCCACCATTGCCGCAGCAACTCGACGACGATGCTGCCGCCGAACACCGCGCCGACGAGGGCTGCGAGGTCGCCGAACCGCGTCCAGTAGATCAGGCCGCCCTGTGGCCCGGCCTCGGTGCGAATGCCGATCATCAGCGAGAACAGCACCAGCGCGACAAGGGCGCTGATCAGGGCTTTCTTGAGAATGAAGGCGCTGCCCGAGGGCTGCGCGGCGTGCGAGGGGCGGGCTGAGGTCGCGCTCACGAAGTGCCTGTCAGACTTTTTCGACTTCGGGACGGCCAAGCAGGCCGGTCGGCATGAAGATCAGCACCACGATCAGGATCGAGAACGCGGCGACGTCCTTGTACTCCACCGAGAAATAGGCCGACCAGAACGTCTCGATCAGGCCGATCGCGAGCCCGCCGAGCATCGCGCCCGGCAGCGAGCCGATGCCGCCGAGCACGGCGGCGGTGAACGCCTTGATGCCGGCGACGAAGCCCATGAAGAAATCGACCAGGCCGTAATACAAGAGATACATCATGCCTGCGACCGCGGCGAGCGCGGCGCCGATCACGAAGGTCATCGAGATGGTGCGGTCGACGTCGACGCCGAGCAGCGCGGCCATGGTCTGGTCCTGCTCGCAGGCGCGCATGTCGCGTCCGAGCCGGGTGCGCGAGACCAGCCAGGTGAACAGCGCCAGCACCACGATGGTGGCCAGCACGACCATGATCTGGATGTTGGAGAGCTGCACGGCGAAGCCCGACGAGCCTTCATGCAGCGTATAGCCGCCGGTGATGATCGGCGGCACCGGCTTCACCCGCGCGCCCTGCGACACCTGCGAGAAATTGGTCAGCACGAACGACATGCCGATCGCCGACAGCATCGGCGCCAGCCGGAACGAATGCCTTAAGGGCCGGTAGGCGATGCGTTCGATGGTCCAGCCATAGAGCGCGGTGATCGCCATCGAGACCAGCAGCACGATCAGCAGGATCAGCGGGATCGCGGTGAGGCCGAGCGACACCAGCACCAGGAACGAGATCAGCGCGATGAAGCCGCCGATCATGAAGATGTCGCCGTGCGCGAAGTTGATCATGCCGACGATGCCGTAGACCATCGTGTAGCCGATGGCGATCAGGCCGTAGATCGAACCGAGCACGAGGCCGTTGATCAATTGCTGGGCGAAATAATCCATACGCTGCCGTCAGAGCCTGTTCGGTTGAGAACCGACCAGGCTCTCGTGTTGATCTGGACGCGCTTTCTTCACGCGAACCGGTTCCCACTTCGCTCGAAAACGCTACGTCGAGGGTGACGCGGCGAGGGCCCCGGCAGCCTGATCCGTCGCGTCGTGTCGTTTTCTAACAGTGGAACCCCGGGCGCGGCAACAGCGTGGCAGCAGCAGAAAGGGCTTGTACATAACTAGTTTGGCGGATGCGGTTCCGATGTCACAGGGCCGACATGGCTTTGCCCTGCAATGATCACGCCGGAACCCGTGTTCCCCGAGAACCGCGCTTCCGACGCGCGCGTTGTCCCCAGCTTGATGAAAGCAAAGGGAGTAGCTGAATGAGCAACCCAAATCAGAATCCGGGACAGCCGAACCAGAACCCCAATCAGAAGCCCGGCCAGCAGCAGCAGGGCGGCGGCCAGAAGCCCGGCCAGCAACAGCAGGATCCGGGCCGGCAGGGCCAGAAGCCCAATCCGGAGCGCTAATTCGGACAATTGAGCCGAACTAGCGGGGAGGCCTCGCCGAAAGGCGAGGCCTTCCTTGTTCAGGCTTAAATCCTTTTCGCTTGGGCTGTCTTGTTCAGGCCAACTGGTCGGCGAAGCGGCCGCGGAAGGCGTACGAACCGAAATGCGTAAGCTCGCTTCGAAGGTCGAGCCAGATTTCGCCGCCGAGATCGATCCAGCGCCGGCAGAACGCGTAATCTTCGGACAAATACTCGCCGGTCGTCTTGTCGATCATGCATTCGAACAGCGACACGCGGTCGAGGTCGGCGCGAACCAGGTCGCCGGTGTTCAAGTCGTTGGACTTGTGGTTCGCCCGATATTTGAGTTCGGGATGGGCGTCGCACAGTCTGACGAGGGCGGATCGCTTCATCATGAGAAAGCCGGTTCCGGCATATCGGACCTTGGCGAAGCCGTCGCCGCGCGCCGTGATCTGGTCGCCCTCCCATGTGACGACATAGTCCAGCGAGGATGACGCGAGGTTCTTGCGCTTGGCCTCCGCAGCCCGCTGCACCTTGGCCCAATCGATGTGCTTGAGCGGATAGGCCGCGGCCGAAACGTCAGTGCCGCAATCCAGCAGCCGGAACACGGACTCGGGTTCGAACCCGATATCGGCATCGATGAACAGGAGATGGCTGGCGCCGGATGCAAGGAATTGGTGGGCCAATTCGTTCCGGGCGCGGACGATCAGCGATTCGTTTCCGATCAGATGGAACTGGATGTCGATGCCCCGGGCCGTGGCCGCAGCCTGAAGCTTCAGGGCGGACAACACATAGGCCATCTTCAGATCGCCGCCGTAGCAGGGCGTTGCGACGAAAACGCGCGTTCTTTCGGTCATTTTACCCCCTTTATCCCGGCTGGCGCCGATCTCGCGCCGATCCCGGCCGGGCCCCGATCGCATCGATCCGGAACCATCGCATCGCGCTTAACCTTAACAAAGGGTTTAAATTGCTGCCGGCAATTGATCGGCGTTAGCTCGCGCCCTGAAGCGTCGCCGATCGGATAAGGCGCGGGAAGCACGGGAAGCGGCAATGTCGAACAACTGGCGGATCAGCTCCTTCAATGGCGCGCTGCTTGCGGCCTATTTCATTCCGGTCTGGACCATCATTGCCTTCAGCATCATGGTGTCGCCGATCCATGGCCTCTATGAGCGGCCGAGCGTGTCGATCGCGTTCTATGCCAGCGACTATCTGCACCTCGGCAAGATGGCGACGGTGCGGCTCGCGTGGCTGCTCGCGCTGGCGCGGATCACCGTGGTGGCGTTCTTCGCCGTCTTCCTCGCGATGACCGCGTTCTCTCCGCTGCGCAAGAGCAGCAGCGGCGCCGACGAGGCGCTGGCGGTGGCGCTCTGCCTCGGCAGCGTGCTGAGCTTCGCCAGCATGATGATCGCTTCCAAAGTCGGCGAGGTCGAAGCGCTGCGCATGCATGCATCCGAGCTTCTGATGCTGCTCGGGACCGCGATCGTGATGTTGTTCGAGACCTCGCCGAAGCGAGCCGTCGAGGCGCCTGTCGTCGAGGCGGGCGCGCCTGCGAGCGAGCTATCCCTTCAACAACCCTAGCTCGGCAATGATTGCGCCGGCTTCCTTGACGGCGTGATTGGCCGCCGGCACGCCGCAATAGATCGCCTGCTGCAGCAGGATCTCCTTGATGTCCTCGGGCGTGAAGCCGCCTTCGGCGAGCGCCGCGCGCACATGCAGGCGGAATTCGTCCCACTGGCCGAGCGCGACCATGGTGCCGATCACAAGCACGCGGCGGGTGCGGTGATCGAAATGCGGCCGGGTCCAGATGTCGCCCCACGCATAGCGCGTGATCAGGTCCTGGAAGTCGGTGTTGAACGCGTTGCGGTTCTTGATCGACTTGTCGACCCATTCATTGCCGAGCACCTTGCGGCGCTGCGTCATGCCGTCGTCGCGGCGCTGATTGTCGTCCATGGATGCCTCCTCCCGTCATTGCGAGCGAAGCGAAGCAATCCATCTCACCGATTGCCGAGGCATGGATTGCTTCGTCGCTTTGCTCCTCGCAATGACGTCTGTGGTTGTGGATTAGCGTTGCGTCAGGAAGCCGACCACGGCTTCGGTGAAGGCGTGCGACTGCTCGACATTGGAAATGTGCGCGGCATCGAGCAGTGTCATGCTGGCGCCGGGAATGCCGCCGCGGATCATTTCGCCCGCCGACACCGGCGTCGCCATGTCCTGCTTGCCTGCGATCACCAGGGTCGGGCTCTTGATCCTGGGCAGCAGCGCGCGCTGGTCGAGTGTCGACAGCGCCTCGCAGCAGGCGAGATAGCCTTCGACCGGCGAGGCAACCAGCATCGCCTTCATGCGCGCCGCGGTCTCCGGCTCGCGCTCGCGGAAATCGGCGGTCAGCCAGCCCGCGATCACGGTGTCGGCGACGGCGGCGATGCCGCCTTCCTTCACCGCCTTGATGCGATTCAGCCAGTTGGTCGGATCGGGATAGTAGCAGGCGGTGTTGGCGAGGATGATCTTGCCGAATCTTTCCGGGGCATTCGCTCCCAGCCACTGTCCGACCATGCCGCCCATCGACAGCCCGCACCAGTGCACCTTCTCGATGTTGAGGTCGTCGAGGATCGCCAGCACGTCGCGGCCGAACCGCTCCATGGAGTAGGGGCCCGCCGGCACGCCGGATTTGCCGTGACCCCGGCGGTCGTAGCGGATGACGCGGAACAGCTGCGTCAGTGCCCGCATCTGCGGCTCCCACATCTGCAAGGTGCAGCCGAGCGAGTTCGACAGCATCAAGGTCGGTCCGCCGTCGCGGCCGTCCACCTGAACGTTGAGCAGGCACCCGTCGGTGTTGATCATCGGCATCGTCTTGTCCCTCTCGTCATGCGCTTGCCGGGTCATCTGCGCGAAGACGCGCTTCGCGCTTTTGTCCGGCAACGACATCGTCGCTATTTGTCATCCAGTGAAGCCAGCAGGCGGTCGATCAGCGCCTGCGAGGCGCCCTGATAGGCCATCGGGTCGAACAGCTCCGCGATTCGTTTCGCGTCGAGATGTGCGGTGACCTTGGCGTCCGCCGACAGCACCTCGCGCAGATGCTTCTTCTCTGCGACCGCGCGCTTGCTGGCGGCCTCGATCAGATGGTAGGCGTCGCTCTTGCCGATCTTGTCGGCGAGCGCGAAGGTGACGGCTTCCGCCATGATCAACCCATGGGTCGCGTCGAGATTGCTGCGCATCCGCGCCGCATCGACCTCGAGCCCCTCGGCGAGGTCGACGATGGCGGCAAGCGCGCCCGAGGTCACCAGCATCAGGCCCGGCAAGGTCGGCCATTCCGCATGCCACGGGCCGGCGCTGCGCTCATGGTCCTGCACCTGCGCGGCGAAGATCGTGGCGGCAAGATTCGGCGCCATGGTCGCGGCGCCCAGCGCGCTTGCGGCGGCGACCGGATTGCGCTTGTGCGGCATGGTCGAGGAGCCGCCGCGGCCGGCGCCGGCTGGCTCGAAGGCTTCGCCGACATCCGTCTGCATCATCAGCGAAACGTCGCGTGCGATCTTGCCGCAGCTGCCGGCGAGGATCGCGAACACCGACGCGGCCTCGGCGATGCGGTCGCGATGGGTATGCCAGGGTGCATCCGGCAGCGGCAGATCGAGCTCTTGCGCAAGGGCGGCGGCGACCGCGAGGCCCTTGTCGCCAAGCGCGGCGAGCGTCCCGGCGGCGCCGCCGAATTGCAGCGCCAGCGTCTCGCGGCGCAGGCGCAGCAAGCGCTTGCGGGAGCGATGCAGCGCCGCGGCATATTCGGCGAGCTTGAGGCCGAACGGCATCGGCAGGGCGTGCTGCAGCCAGGTCCGCGCCACCACGGCGGTGTCGCGATGGGCGCGCGCAAGCTTGCCGAAGCCGGCAACGGCGCGGTCGAGGTCGGCCAGCAGCGCGTCGATCCCCGCGCGCAACGACAGCATCGTCGCAGTGTCGATGACGTCCTGGCTGGTCGCGCCCCAATGCACGTAGCGCGCCGCCTCGGCATCCGCCTTGGCGACGTTGGCGGTCAGGGCCTTCACCAGCGGGATCGCCAAATTGCCGGACCGCGTCGCGGCGTCGGCCAGCGCGGCCAGGTCGAATGATTCGGCCTTGCAGGCGCTGGCGATCGGTCCCGCGCCAGCTGCGGGAATCATCCCGCAGGCCACCTCGGCGCGGGCCAGCGCGGCCTCGAAATCCAGCATGTTCTGCAGCATGGCGGCGTCGTCGCACACCGCGCGCATCGCGGCGCTCGACAGCATCGGCGCGAGCAGGGGAGAGAGGGCTGTGCTCATGGCCGGCGACCTAACCATTCCCGCGCGTCCCTGCCAATGCCCCGGAGCTGCCTGCATTTTCAACACCGCGGATTGCGCGATTTCGTGAACAACGGGCTTGGCTTGCTGCGGTTGCGAATATGCATCGCTCATCCTCCGAAGGTGCCCTTTCCTTTGCGCCCCGGCTGCTTTACTTGGGGGAAAAGGTTCTAGCGATCGAGGAGATCCCCCATGGCCATGACAATGACCGGCGAAGTCCAGCTTGCAGCGCCGCGCCAGGCTGTGTGGGACAAGCTCAACGATCCCGAAGTGTTGAAGGCCTGCATTCCCGGCTGCGAAGAGCTGGAGAAGACCGACGACCGCGGCTTCCGCGCCACCGCCAAGATGAAGGTCGGCCCGGTCTCTGCCCGCTTCAAGGGCAAGGTCACATTGAGCGATCTCGACCCGCCGAACGGCTACAAGATCTCAGGCGAAGGCGAGGGCGGGGTCGCCGGCTTCGCCAAGGGCGGCGCCACCGTTGGCCTTGCCGACAAGGATGGCGGCACGCTTCTGAGCTACAATGTGGAGGCGCAGATCGGCGGCAAGCTCGCCCAGCTCGGCCAGCGCCTGATCAACGGCGCCGCCAAGAAGCTGGCCGATGAATTCTTTGCAAATTTCGCCAAGGCGGTGCAGGGTTAGCCCCGCCTTTCGGCTGGATTATTCAGGTCCGGCCATGTCTTGCCGTTATGTCCTGGATGGGTGGCTCGAAAGGTTGCCCATCGCGGGGCGCGCCCATATTATGCCGTCTGGAATGATTTAAAACCGCCTGCTTCGCCGATATGCGGTGGCGCAGATAAGAGAGTGCTGATGGCCAAGATTTCAATGATCGTGAACGGCAACCCCGTGAACGCGAATGTCGACCCCCGTACCCTTCTGGTCCAGTTTCTGCGCGAAAACCTGCGGCTGACCGGCACCCATGTCGGCTGCGACACCTCGCAGTGCGGCGCCTGCGTCGTGCATCTGGACGGCAAGGCGGTGAAGTCCTGCACGACGCTTGCGGTGATGGCCGACGGTCATGAGGTCAAGACCATCGAGGGGCTGGCGGCCGATGGCGCGCCGCTGCATCCGATGCAGGAGGCCTTCCGCGAGCATCACGGCCTGCAGTGCGGCTTCTGCACGCCGGGCATGATCATGACCGCGGTCGACCTGGTCCATCGCAAGGGCCACGAGCTCTCCGACGAGGTGATCCGCGAGGAGCTGGAAGGCAATCTGTGCCGCTGCACCGGCTACCAGAACATCGTCGCTTCGATCGCCGCCGGCGCCAAGGCGATGGCCAAATCGGACCTCGCTTAGGGCATGATCCGGAAAAGTGTGAAGCGGTTTTCCGAAAAGATCATGCCCCAGTAAATATCGCGATCCGCGATCAGGACATTCCAATGTACGAATTCAAATATCACCGTCCCGGCACCGTGCGGCAGGCTGCCAACCTCCTGGTGAAGAACGAGGACGCCAAGCTGATCGCCGGCGGTCACACGCTGGTGCCGGTCATGAAGCAGCGGCTCGCCAGCCCGCCGCATCTGGTTGACCTCTCCCATATCGAAGGTCTCGACACGATCGAGATGAAGGGCCGCTCGCTGGTCATCGGCGCCACCGCCAAGCACGCCGAAGTCGCGAACTCCGCGGTCGTGGGCGAGGCGATCCCGGCGCTGGCCGAGCTGGCCGGCCTGATCGGCGATCCCGCGGTGCGCCACCGCGGCACCATCGGCGGCTCGCTCGCCAACAACGACCCGACCGCCGACTATCCGGCCGCGGTGCTGGCGCTGGGCGCGACCATCGTCACTAACAAGCGCCGCCTCAAGGCCGAGGAGTATTTCCAGGGCCTGTTCTCGACCGCGCTGGAAGCCGACGAAATCATCACCAAGGTGATGTTCCCGCTGCCGAAGAAGGCGGCCTACGTCAAGTTCCGCAACCAGGCCTCGCGTTATGCGTTGGTCGGCGTGTTCGTGGCCAAGCGTCCGTCCGACGTGCGCGTCGCGGTCACCGGTGCGGGCTCCGACGGCGTATTCCGCGTCACCGCGTTCGAGGACGCTCTTAAGAAGCGCTTCTCGCACAAGGTGCTCGACGGCATCGCGGTTTCGGCCGACGGGCTGAACAGCGACCTGCACGGCAGTGCGGAATACCGCGCGCATCTGATCGGCGTTTTGACGCGCAGGGCGGTGGAAACCGCGAACGCCAAGGACTAAGTACCAAGACGTGACTTTGCTCACTCTCGTTCGAAGACTGGCTGTTCCATGAGTGCATCGGCGTTACCCACTTCCGTCGATGCGCTCGAGGATCTCTTGACGTCGCGCGGCTATCTCGCCGAGCGGTCGCTCGCGACCGTGACCTATCTCGCGCTGCGGATGGGCCGGCCGCTGTTCCTCGAAGGCGAAGCCGGTGTCGGCAAGACCGAGATCGCGAAGGTGTTGTCGGCGGCGCTCGGGCGCAAGCTGATCCGCCTGCAATGCTATGAAGGCCTCGACGTCGCCTCCGCCGTCTACGAGTGGAGCAGCGCGGCGCAGATGATCGCGATCCGCCTTGCGGAGGCTTCCGGCGACACCGATCGCGACCAGCTCGCGAGCGACATTTTCGCCGAGCGCTTCCTGATCAAGCGGCCGCTGCTGCAGGCGCTCGAGCCCGATGTCGCAGGTCCTCCGGTGCTGCTGATCGACGAGCTCGACCGCGCCGACGAGGCGTTCGAGGCGTATCTGTTGGAAATCCTCAGCGACTTCCAGGTCACGATCCCCGAGCTCGGCACCGTGAAGGCGCCGGCGCCGCCGATCGTGATCATCACCTCGAACCGCACGCGCGAGATTCATGACGCGCTGAAGCGGCGCTGCCTCTATCACTGGGTGGATTATCCCTCCGCCGAGCGCGAGCTCGCGATCGTCAAGTCGCGGGTGCCGAACATTTCCGCAAAGCTGTCGCAGCAGGTCGTCCGCTTCGTGCAGGCGCTGCGCAACCAGGATTTCTACAAGTCGCCGGGCGTCGCCGAGACCATCGACTGGGCCACCGCGCTGTCCGAGCTCGACGCCCGCTCGCTGACGCCGCAGGTCGTCGGCGACACGCTGGGCGCGCTCTTGAAGTATCAGGACGACATCGCGCGCATGCAGGGCGATGCGCTGCAGAAGACATTGAAGGAAGCGACGAGCGACTAGCCGTCATTCCGGGGCACGCGAAGCGTGAACCCGGAATCTCGCGCCGCAATCTCCAGATTCCGGATCCGCACTTCGTGCGGTCCGGAATGACGAGGCCAAACAACAATGGCGATCAACCACCTCGCGCCTCCGACCGGCCACATGGCCGACAACGTGATCGGCTTTGCCCGCGCGCTGCGGGCGGCCGGGCTCCCGGTCGGACCGGGCTCGGTGATCGATGCGCTCGACGCGCTGCAGCTGATCGAGGTCGGGCATCGCGGTGACTTCTACGCCACGCTGGAAGCGATCTTCGTCAAGCGCCATGAGCACGCGCTGATCTTCCGCCAGGCCTTTATGCTGTTCTTCCGCGCAGCCGAGGAGTGGAAGAGCATGCTGGATTCCGTCCCGCTGCCGGACCACGCCAGGAAGAAACCGCCGCCGGCCTCGCGCCGCGTCCAGGAGGCGATGGCGCAGCCGGCGAAGAGCGAGGAGCGTCCGCAGGCCCAGGAGCAGGAGCAGGAGCTCAAGCTCTCGGTCTCCGACAAGGAAATCCTGCAGAAGAAGGATTTTGCGCAGATGACCGCGGCGGAGATCGCCGAGGTGACGCGCGAGATCGCCAAGATGCGGCTGCCGCAGGCCGAGCTCGTGACCCGCCGCTACCAGCCGGACGCGCGGGGTTTGCGGCTCGACATGCGCCGCACCGTGCGCAACTCGCTGCGCACCGGCGGCGAGATCATCGATATCAGAAAGCTCGGCCGGATCGAGAAGCCGGCGCCGATCGTGGCGCTGCTCGATATCTCGGGCTCGATGAGCGAGTACACCCGCCTGTTCCTGCATTTCCTGCATGCCATCACCGACGCCCGCAAGCGGGTCTCGGTGTTCCTGTTCGGCACCCGCCTCACCAATGTGACGCGGGCGTTGCGGGCCCGTGACCCCGACGAGGCGCTGGCGAGCTGCTCGTCCTCGGTCGAGGACTGGGCCGGCGGGACCCGGATCGCGACCTCGCTGCACAGCTTCAACCAGCTCTGGGCCCGCCGGGTGCTCGGGCAGGGCGCCATCGTCCTCCTTATATCCGATGGACTAGAACGGGAAGCTGATGCCAAACTGGCCTTCGAGATGGACCGATTGCACCGTTCCTGCCGCCGCCTGATCTGGCTCAATCCGCTGCTGCGCTACTCTGGCTTCGAGGCCAAGGCGCAGGGCATCAAAATGATGTTGCCCCACGTTGACGAATTTCGCCCGGTGCATAACTTGACGTCCATCAAGGGCTTGATCGGGGCGCTGTCATCCCCGCCGCCGGCGCACCACCGCAGCCTGATCCGCTCTGTAGCCTAAGAAGCATCCGATTTCACAGGAGGCCGCCATGCTGAACCGCGACGAAGACATCCTGCAGGCCGCCGAGACCTGGCAGAAGGAGGGCCATGGCGTGGCGCTTGCCACCGTGGTCGAGACCTGGGGCTCGGCGCCGCGCCCGGCCGGCTCGAGCCTCGTCATCAATGACGACGGCACGTTCCTCGGCTCGGTCTCCGGCGGCTGCGTCGAGGGCGCGGTCGTGACGGAAGCGCTCGACGTCATCGCGAGCGGCCAGCCCAAAATGCTCGAATTCGGCGTCGCCGACGAGACCGCCTGGAATGTCGGCCTGTCCTGCGGCGGCACCATCCGCGTCTTCGTCGAGAAGGTCGGTTAGCCGTGAAACTCGAGATCCTGAAAGAGCTGAACGCCGAGCGCGCCGCGCGCCGCCCGGTGATCATCGTCACCGACACCGCCAATGGCGATCAGCGCCTGGTGAAGGCCGCGGACATCGCCGCCGATCCGCTGCGCGCCGAGCTCGCAAAGCAGCTGCGGATGGGCAAGAGCGGCAATGTCGAGGTCGGGACCAAGAAGCTGTTCCTCAACGTCTACGCGCCGACCGCAAAGCTCGTGATCATCGGCGCGGTCCATATCAGCCAGGCGCTGGCGCCGCTGGCGCGCTCGCTCGACTATGACGTCACGGTGGTCGATCCGCGCACCGCGTTTGCGAGCCCGGAGCGCTTCCCCGACGTGCCGCTGGTCGCCGAATGGCCCGACGTCGCGTTGCCGCCGCTCAACGTCGATCACTACACCGCCTTCGTCGCGGTAACGCATGATCCGAAGATCGATGATCCGGCGCTGCTGCACGCCTTCGACCGCGACTGCTTCTATATCGGCGCGCTCGGCTCGCGGAAGACCCACGCCAAGCGCGCCGAGCGGCTGCGCGCGCAGGGCGCCAGGGACAGCGACATCGCGCGCATCCACGCGCCGATCGGCCTCGATATCGGCGCGGTGTCGCCGTCGGAGATCGCGGTTGCGATCATGGCCGAGATCACCGCGCAGCTGCGCCTGCCTCCCAAAGAAAACTCCAAGCAAAAAGAAGAAGCGGCATGAAATTCGGTCCCGCCAGTCCGGCCGACGCGATTGGCGGCGTCACCGTTCACACCCTCCGCCAGGGTGCGCTGGTGCTCAAGAAGGGCACCACGATCGGCCCCGCCGAGGTCGAGGCGCTGACCAAGGCCGGCGTCGACGAGATCGTCGTGGTCCGGCTTGACGAGGGCGACGTCTCCGAGGACGCCGCGGCCGCCAGCATCGCGCAGGCGGTGGCGGGCGAGGGCGTCAATGTCGAGCGCGCCTTCACCGGCCGCGCCAATCTGTTCGCGGCCCGCCCCGGCGTGCTGGTGATCGATCGCGCCGCGGTCGACCGCATCAACGACGTCGACGAGGCCATCACCTTCGCAACCCTCGCCGCGTTCAAGCCGGTGGTCGAAGGCGAGATGATCGCAACCGTCAAGCTGATCCCGTTCGGCGTCGAGGGGCGCTTACGCGATGTCGCCGTCGCGGTGGCCGGCAAGGACACGCTGCGCATCGCGCCCTATGTGATCCGGAAGGTCGGCGTGGTCTCGACGCTGCTGCCGGGCCTCGCGCCGAAGGTGATCGACAAGACGCTGCGCGTCACCGCCGAACGGCTCGCGCCGGCCGGTGCCACCATCATTGCCGAGCGCCGCGTGCAGCATGACGAAACGGTGCTCGCCGCCTCGATCAAGGAATTGCTCGAGCTGGGCGCCGAGCTCGTCATCGTGTTCGGCGCGTCCGCGATCGCCGACCGCCGCGATGTCATTCCCGCTGCGATCACCGAGATCGGCGGCGCGGTCGAGCATTTCGGCATGCCGGTCGATCCGGGCAATCTGCTGCTGATCGGCAGCGCCGGCGGCGTGCCGGTCTTGGGCGCGCCGGGCTGCGCGCGCTCGCCGGTCGAGAACGGCTTTGACTGGGTCTTGATGCGGCTGCTCGCCGGCATCAAGGTGACGCGGTCGGATCTCACCGGCATGGGCGTCGGCGGCCTGCTGATCGAGATCGTGACGCGGCCGCAGCCGCGCACCGTGCCGGACACCGAAGGCAACCGCAATGTCGCGGCGATCGTGCTCGCCGCCGGCCGCTCGACCCGGATGGGCGGCCCGAACAAGCTGCTCGCCGAGCTCGACGGCAAGAAGCTCGCGCGCATCGTCGCCGAGCAGGCTCTGGCGTCGAAGGCCTCCGAGGTGATCGTCGTCACCGGGCATCAAGCCGAGCTGGTCGAGCAGGCGCTCGATGGCCTCAAGGTCAAGCTCGTCCGCAACCCGGATTTCGCCGGCGGCCTCGCCAGCTCGGTCAAGGCGGGCATCTCGGCGGTGTCCGACAGCGCCGACGGCGCGATCGTCTGCCTCGGCGACATGCCGCTGATCGATGCGAAGCTGATCGATCGCCTGATCGAGACCTTCGCGCCGGACCGCGGCCATCTGATCGCGGTCCCCGTCAGCGAGGGCCGCCGCGGCAATCCGGTGCTGTGGTCGCGGCGCTTCTTCAAGGAGCTGATGACGCTGGACGGCGACATCGGCGCGCGTCACCTGGTCACCAAGCATGCCGAGGTGGTCGCCGAGGTCCCTGTCGAAGGCAACAGCGCCTTCCTCGACATCGACACGCCGCAGGCGCTGGAAGCGGCGCGGCGGAGTTAAACACTATCCGCGTCGTCCCGGCGAAGGCCGGGACCCATTACCACCGACGGTGATGATTGCGCGACGTTGGGGCCACAGCTTCTTTCAATAACTCAAGCCTGTGGTTATGGGTCCCGGCTTTCGCCGGGACGACGCGTGGTTGGAGTTGCGCCCTCAACCCGTCATTCACCATCTGGAAACGACCCCTGCGTAGAGTCCGCGCCGGACTTTGGGGGATTTCCGCTTGATCATTTCGACCGCCGCCGCGCAGCGTCGCGCGCTGACGATTCTTGTTCTAACGTTGCTGCTCGGCGCCACGCGTTTCTCCGTGGAGACCTTCGTGCCCAAGGCGCGCGCGGCCGGCGCGTTCGCGGTCGGCAGGTGCGGAGCCTACGGCCAGGCCTACGACTATCCGGCGGAAGGCGCGGCGCGTGCCGCGGCGCTGAAGCAGTGCAAGGGCGATTGCACCACCGTCACCATGAAGCGCGCCTGCGCCGCGCTCTCGATCGACATGAAGAATCCCTGCGGCGCCCATGGCTATGCGGTGGCGCCGAAGATCTCGAGCTCGCTCAATGCCGCGACCAGGAAGTGCTACGACTATGGCGGCAAGGAATGCGTGATCCGCGCCTGGGCCTGCGACGCCAAGGGGTAGGGCGGCCGCCGATCCGCAAGGTCCGCCTGGCTGGCAAGGCGCGCTGATAACCCTCAGTCCGAGCCACGCTCAGACGGCGCCGTAGAAGTGTCGGTATTGCCAGGCGGCGTCGCGCTCCAATTGGTCTTCAGACCACGATTGGTCTTTGAACCGCGTGACCGACATCGGCGATAGATCGACGGGCGGCTCGCCGTCCACGATCCAGGCCGCAAGCGCCTCGCCGACGGTCGGCGAGATCGACAGACCGGCGACGTTGCACCCGCTCGCAAAATAGAAGCCGGCCACGCCGGCGGCTGGGCCAAGAATATGATGGCCGTCGGCGGTCATCGTCGGAATGCCGCCGCGAAACTCCCGCACCTTGGCGGTTTGCAGGAACGGGAGCTGGTCCTTGACCTCATCGGCGGCTGCATGAAGCACGCCGATGTCGAGCGGCATGTCCTTGACGTCGAAGCCGGCCCCAAGCGATTGCATGTCGAAGAAGCGCGGCGTTTCCTCGTAGACACCCCACAGGAAGCCGCCCTGACACGGGCGGGTATACACCGCGGCATCCATGATGCGGATCATCGGCAAGTCGGCACGCGCGCCATCCAAAGGCTCGGTGACGATCAATTGCTGGCGGGTCGGCACCAGCGGCACGCGAATCCCGCTCGCCTCCGCGACCTGCCGTGTCCACGCGCCGGCCGCATCGACGACAACCGGACTTTCAATGACGCCGTTCGCCGTGGTCACGCCGATCACGGTGCCGCCGACGATGTTGACGGCGCGCACGTCGGTCTTCGGCAGCAAGGTTGCACCATTGGCCGCCGCGGCTTTGGCGAATCCGACGGCAACCTGCGCCGGGTCGAAATACCGGTCGTCGCCGATCCGCATCACTGCGACGACACCCGCCGGCTGCAGGAACGGATTGAGACCGCTCGCCTCTTCCGGAGAGATCAGCTCGACATCGAGGCCGGTGCGGCGTCCGCGCTCGAAGTCGTCCTCGATCACTTCGGCGTCCTGCGGCCGGCGCGCAACCTTCAGGCTGCCCGAATGCACCCAGTCGAGCGGCTGACCGGTTTCTTCCGTGAACGTCTCGATCTTGCGACATGCGTCCTTGATGAGGCCGATCATCAGGTCGCTCTTGCGCACGCAGCTCACCATGCCTGCCGCGCGGGGCGAGGTTTGCGATCCGATCTCATGCTTGTCGACAAGGGCGACGCTGAGACCTTCACGCTTGCTCAGGTAATAGGCTGTGGCCGCGCCCAATCCGCCCGAACCAATAACAACAACATCGGCCTTGCTGATCATAATGCAATGCCCTGAAATATGCTGATGATAATTGAACGCCCGAAGCCTACTACGCGGCGCAGGACCTGACTATCGCTTTCCGTCCCAGCACGGGGCCGGGCCTTGCAGCGCACATGGCCAGCGGTCGACGTGTGAGTTGAGCTTCTTCGCCGCAGCGATATCAGCTTCGCCGGCCGCGACGTCGCCCTTCAGGCGGGCAGGGTCCGCCCGTGGGTTGCTTAAGAAACGAACGTCAGCGCCTGGCGGGCAGATGAGGGATGCGCGGTCAGAACTGGCGTTTGTCGTCAACCTGCGGATAGATTTATCGCCATTCAGTTCGACACCAAGATCGCGGTCGTGATCCGCACCGACCTGGAAGTCTGGCAGAAGCTCAACGTGGCGTCGTTTCTGGCCGGCGGCATCGCCGCTTCCTTTCCCGAATGTATCGGAGAGAATTACCAGGACGGCTCGGGGACCACATATCTCTCCCTGATCGGCCAGCCCATCCTGATCTACGGCGCCGACGGGCCTGCGCTGTCGCGGGCGCTGGAGCGCGCGCTGGCGCGCAACGTGCAGCCGGCGCTTTACACCGAGGATATGTTCAAGACCACGCATGACGCCGCCAACCGCGAGGTGGTGAAGGCGGTCGCGCGCAGCGAGCTCAATCTGGTCGGCCTCGCCATTCGCGCCGAGCGCAAGGTGGTCGACAAGATCCTCGACGGGCTGAAGTTTCACACGTAGCGGACAGCGAGCGTAGTGCGGTCCGGCGCTTATCGGCTGGCCTCCTTGTCCGGCATGATCTGCAGCAGCGGCGTCGGCGCAATCGATATCTGACCGGTGAATGGTCGATCATGCGCGGCAATCAGCAGAACCGATGTTGCCACGCCGGTCGCGAACAGGCCCATCGCGATGGCGGATCCCAACCGGTTGTCGCAGTGAACAAGGGCAATGACCAATAGCTCGCAGATGGCCTGAAGGTAGAGGCACCACCATTTGATCGAGTCGACTTCCGTCTGGCTGACGATGATCCGTTGTCGTCGCGCATCGAGTGCCGAATTCAGATTGGTGATGATCTCGTGCTGCGTCGTCTGCTGGCCTGGGTTTTGCGCGGGCGTTGATACGACAAGCCGCAACGCCGCGGTCAGCGCCGGAGGAGCTGCCTTGAGCGATGCAGCCTGGCGCGCCATCATCGGCCATTCCACGGCGACCGTTTCCTCGACGTAGTCGCGAACGAGGCCGCGCAGGCGCGCCTCCTGCTCCGGCGGCAGGCCGCCGGCGAGCAGGACGACCGCCCGCAACGAACTGGCTTCACGGCTCACCGCCGCGGTGGCGCGGTCGCTGTCACTCCAGACCTGTGCCGCGGTGAACGCGACAAACAGGCCGAAAAGGATGCCGAGCACCGGCAACATGCCGGGCGAGATCGATTTGAAGGACGTTGCGCGCTCCTTGGTCGACAGGATCGCAACGCCTGCGAAAATGAGAATGGCAACAAGATAGGTGAAGCCGAAGACGATGAAGGCCATCCACGGCACAGAAAGGTTGTGTAACCAATCGCTCATAGGCGTTTCCCCTAGCCGATCGCTTGTATCAAAATCCCCCCGATCTTGCCGGGGAGAGCACGAAGTGAGCCGTAGCGCATCGCGCAGGGAAAGCCGGATTGCTCCGGTTACACCTGTGGTGCCACCCCTGCGCCTTCTTGTTGCACAGGGCCCGCGGGTGCGATCGGCAACCGATTTTCCTGCGCCATCTGTTCTCCCGAGAGCGGAAATAAGTAGCAAACTCGGGCATTTGCGCCGCGAGATGGCGAACCCAGGCACACCCTTGAGGAGCCGCGAAGGCTGACAGGAACGCTTCCGGCCGGCAGACGTTTTCCCTGAACGCATTGACTATGACTGACTGGTCAGTCATAATGTGGCTATGACAAAGCGCATCGAAAGAACGCCCCGCTCCCGGCTTGCCAAGCGCCGGACCACCACGATCCGGGCTGCCGCGGCGAGGATCCCGAAGGTGGCCTCGGCAAAGCTGCCTGAGCCGAAGCCCGCCGCGAACCGCGCCGAGAAATCGGCGGAGCGACGCGCTGCGATCGTCGAGGCGGCGATGGACGAGTTCATCGCGCGCGGCTTTGCCGCGACGCGGCTCGACGATGTCGCCAAGCGGGCGGGCGTCGCCAAGGGCACGCTCTATCTGTACTTCAAGGACAAGGAGTCGATGTTCGAGGAGTTGATCCGCACCGCCGTCGTGCCCTTGGTCAATCGCATGGCCGCGCCACCCACCATCACCGGCCCGGTGCGCGATGCGGTGGAGAGATTTGCCGAGACCTTCATCCGCGAGGTCGTATCGACCCGGCGCGGCGACATCATCCGCCTGATCGTCTCCGAAGGGCCGCGCTTCCCGACGATCGCCGACTTCTATTTCCGCGAGGTGGTGTCGAAGGGGATGGCCGCGATGCAGGCGCTGATCCAGCTCGCCATCACGCGCGGCGAGATCAGGCAGCGCCAGCTCGCGCAGTTTCCCCAGCTCGTCGTGGCGCCCGCGATCGTCGCGGTGATCTGGCAGAGCCTGTTTGCCCGGCACGCGCCGCTCGATGGGCTGGCGATGTTCAAGGTTCATCTCGACCTGATCTTCGGCGAACGGAGCAAGCCATGACCGTCTCGCGCATGATGAGGCTCGTGACGGCAGCCGCGCTGGCGGCGGCGCTGGCCGGATGCAACGAGAAGCGCGATCCCGGTTTCCAGGGCTGGGTCGAGGCCGACATGATCTTCGTCAGCCCCGATGAATCCGGCCGCGTCATCAAGCTCAATGTGCGCGAGGGCGACGAGGTCAAGCCCGGCGATCTGCTTTATTCGGTCGACGACGATTTGCAGCGCGCCGATCTCAACCAGAACAACGCGACCCTCGCCAACGCGCGGCAAAGCTACGACCGCGCGGCCTCGCTGCGCGGCACCGGCGCCGGCACCCAGGCCAATCTGGATTCCGCGGTCTCGGCGCTGCGCGTCGCGGAGGCGCGGGTCAACACCTCGCAGACCCGGCTCGACCGTCGCAAAGGCTTTGCGCCGATCGCGGGCTCGATCCAGCAGATCTATTTCCGCGAGGGCGAGATGGTGCAGGCGCAGCGCCCGGTGCTGTCGATCATGCCGCCGGGCAACATGAAGCTGCGCTTCTTCGTGCCGGAGGCCGAGCTGCCGAAGCTCGCGCTCGGCGACGAGGTGAGGGTGACCTGCGACAACTGCGCCGCCGACCTCACGGCAAAGATCTACTTCATCGCCACCACGGCGGAGTACACGCCGCCGGTCATCTACAGCCTCGATGAGCGCAACAAGCTGGTCTATCTGATCCAGGCGCGGCCGAGCCGGCCCGATGTGCTGCGCGTCGGTCAGCCGATCAGTATTTATCTCAACCCCAAGACGCCGGTGGCGGAGCGCAGATGAACGGCGGCTCCACCAGCGCGCGGTCCAACGCAGCCTCCATCGCCATCGATGTGAAGGGCCTGACCAAGTCGTTTGGCGGACGCGAGGTGGTCCATGACCTGTCGATGCAGGTCAAGCGCGGTTCGATCTACGGCTTCCTCGGTCCGAACGGCAGCGGCAAGACCACAACCATCCGCATCCTGTGCGGCCTGCTGACGCCCGACAGCGGCGAGGGCACCTGTCTCGGCTACGACATCCGGCGCGATGCCGACAAGATCAAGCGCAAGGTCGGCTACATGACGCAGCGCTTCAGCCTCTACCAGGATCTGTCGGTGCGCGAGAATCTCGAATTCGTGGCGCGGCTCTATGGCATGCCGGACGCGCGCGGCGCCGCGGCCGACATGATCGCGCGGATCGGGCTGAAGGGCCGCGAGGAGCAGCTCGCCGCCAACCTTTCCGGCGGCTGGAAGCAGCGGCTGGCGCTCGGCGCCTGCACGCTGCCCAATCCGCAATTGCTGTTGCTGGACGAGCCGACCGCCGGCGTCGATCCCAAGGCGCGGCGCGATTTCTGGAACGAGATCCACGCGCTCGCCGCCGAAGGCCTCACCGTGCTGGTCTCGACCCATTACATGGACGAGGCCGAGCGCTGTCACGAGATCGCCTACATCGCCTACGGCCATCTGCTGGCGCATGGCACGGTGGACGAGGTGATCGCCGCCTCCGCGCTGTCGACCTGGACGGTGACGGGCGAGGATTTCAACGGCCTGATGGCCGAGCTCACGGACAAGCCCGGCGTCGACATGGTGGCGCCGTTCGGCACCAGCCTGCACGTCTCCGGCCGCGACAAGGCGGCGCTCGAGGCCGCGATCGCGCCCTATCGGGACAATTCGAAATGGCAATGGCAGGCCAGCGAGCCGTCGCTCGAAGACGTCTTCATCGACCTGATGGGGCGCTCCAAGGACAACTTTCAGGGATAATTTCCAGGGATAATTGCGATGAGCGCAACGGAAACGATCCAGAACGGCGAGGCGAGGGAGCCGGCATTCGGCTTCTGGCGGCGCAGCTACGCGATGCTGGTCAAGGAGTTCATCCAGCTTCGCCGCGACCGCGTCTCGTTCGCCATGATCATCATGCTGCCGGTGATGCAGCTGACATTGTTCGGCTACGCCATCAACACCACGCCGCGCAATCTGCCGACCGCGGTGCTGACCCAGGAGGACAGCGATCTCGGCCGTTCGATCCTGAAGGCGATGGAGAACACCGCCTATTTCCATTTTGTCCGCGAGGTCCACACCGTCGAGGAGTTCGACGAGCTGCTGCAATCCGGCAAGGTGCTGTTCGGCGTCGAGATCCCGCGCGGCTTCGAGCGCGCGGTGCGGCGCGGCGACAGACCGGCGCTGCTGGTCGCGGCCGATGCCACCGACCCGGTCGCGTCGGGCTCGGCGCTCGGCGCACTCGGGCCGCTGGTGCAATCGGCGCTGGCGCATGATCTGCACGTCGGCGATCCCCCGGACATGCCGTTCGAGATCCGCGCCCACGCCCGCTATAACCCGGCGGCGGATTCGCGTCTCAATATCGTGCCCGGCCTGGTCGGGACCATCCTGACCATGACCATGCTGATCTTCACCGCGCTCTCGGTGACGCGCGAGATCGAGCGCGGCACCATGGAGAGCCTGCTGTCGATGCCGATCAAGCCGGTCGAGGTGATGTTCGGCAAGATCATCCCCTATGTGCTGGTCGGCTTCATCCAGGCCACGCTGATCATCGCCATTGGCATTTTGCTGTTCGGCGTGCCGGTGCTCGGCAGCCTCACGCTGTTGGCGCTGCTCACCACGCTGTTCATCACCACCAATCTGTCGATCGGCTACACCTTCTCGACCATCGTGCAGAACCAGCTGCAGGCGATGCAACTCTCGATGATGTTCTTCCTGCCGAGCATCCTGCTGTCCGGCTTCATGTTTCCGTTCGCGGGCATGCCGGTCTGGGCGCAATATATCGGCGAGGGGCTGCCGCTGACCCACTTCGTGCGCATCGTCCGGGCCATCATGCTGAAGGGGGCGGCGATGCAGAACCTGCAATACGACACCGCCGCATTGGTTGCCCTGATGCTGTTCGCCATGACGATCGCGGTGACGCGCTTCCGCCGCACGCTCGATTGAGGCTAGTATGGCTGTCACTGAGCGTCATTCCGGGGTGCCTCGAGGAGGCGACCCCGGAATCTCGGGCTTCCGGGTTCGCTTCGCGCGCCGGAATGACGGGGGTGAGGGATTGACGGAATTTCCAGACAGGGACACCACGGCGGTCGCGACGGACTTCCACCACGCCCTGATGCGCGAGGTGATGACCACCGAGCTGCTCCGCATCAAGGTGCTGATCGGCACCGCCGCTACCCTCGCGGCGATCAGCCTGCTGGTGTATTTCTTCGCGCCCGACGTGGTCAGCCGCGTCTGGCACGGCAACCTCAGCCCCGTCTACGTCTTCTACGTCACCATTCCGCTGATCCTGTTCGAGTTCTGGGTGCACGGGGCGATCAGCTGGCACATGCGCAAGGGGCGCGACCTGCCGGTGGTCCGGCGCTACATCGGCGTGCTGGTCGAGACGTCGCTGCCGACCGTCGTGCTGGCGCTGCACATCAACAGCATGGGGCCGCAGGAGGCGCTCGGCTTCGTGGCGCCGCTGATCTATTTCGTCTTCATCATCCTGTCGACGCTGCGGCTCGACTTCTGGCTCTCGACCTTCACCGGCTTCGTCGCGGCGGCCGAGCTGTTCTACATGGCGGTGTTCTTCCATCCCTCGGGCGGCGGCGCGGCCGAGACCAGCATCTACTATCACGCCGCGCGCAGCGCGATCATCCTGATCTGCGGCGTGCTGGCCGGCGCGGTCGGCATGCAGCTGCGCCGGCAGTTCGCGGCCAGCATCGCGGCGGCCACCGCGCGCGATCGCATCACCAATCTGTTCGGCCAGCACGTCTCGCCGCAGGTGGTCGAACGTCTGATGACGGAGGGCGCCGGCACCGGGAGCGACATCCGGCGCGTCGCCGTGATGTTCGTGGATTTCCGCAGCTTCACGGCCGGCGCGCGCACCCGCTCGCCGCAGGAGGTGGTGGACAGGCTCGACGGCGCTTTTGCGGTGCTGGTCGATATCCTCGATCGTCATGGCGGCATCGTGAACAAGTTCTTGGGCGATGGCTTTCTCGCGCTGTTCGGTGCGCCGTTTGAAACCGGCGACGCCGCGCATCAGGCGGTCGCCGCCGCGCGTGAGATGCTCGCCGCGAACGAGCGCACCAACGCGGCGTCAAGCTGGCCGCTGCGCATCGGCATCGGCATCCACATCGGCGAGGTCGTCGCCGGCAATATCGGCTCGCCCCGGCGCAAGGAATACACCGTGATCGGCGACACCGTGAATTTTGCCGCGCGGCTCGAGGCGTTGAACAAGGAGCTCGGCTCGCAGTTTTTGATTTCCTCCGCGGTGCGCGAGGCACTCGGCGACGATTGCAACGACGCCGTCTCGCGCGGCGAAATTCCGGTGCGCGGCTATGAGCACCCGGTGCACGTCTGGCAGTTGGGGTAGGCGGCAACGCTCGCATGATCCGAGGCAATGGTCGATGTGTCCTCAAGCCGTGCGAAGCTGCCTGCATGTGACTTGCAGGCGATTGCACCGAGTGCTCTGAAGGGCATCGCTACGGCTGTGCTACGATGACGTCATCGGTCGCGGGTGACCGGAGCACAAGGACAAGCAAGATGCAGCGGCGCTATATCACCGTCGACGTTTTCACCGACCGCGCCTTCGGCGGCAACCCGCTCGCCGTGGTGCTCGACGCCGAAGGGCTGTCGACCGAAGCGATGCAGGCGATCGCGACCGAGTTCAACTATTCCGAGACGACCTTCGTGCTGCCGCCGCAGGACAAGGCCAACGACGCCCAGGTTCGCATCTTCACGGTGCGCTCGGAAATTCCGTTCGCCGGCCATCCCAATGTCGGCACCGCCTTTGTGCTGGCGAGCCGGGCCGCGAAGGCGCCGGCGCGCTTGAGGTTCGAGGAGAAGACGGGCCTCGTGCCGGTCGAGATACTGTCCGATGGCGGCAATGTGGTCGGGGCCGAGCTGACGGCGCCGCAGGCGTTGCAGCGGACCAACGAGGTGAGCGCGATCGCAGCCGCCGCGTGCCTGTCGCTGACGGCGGATGATGTGAAGACCGATCGGCACGCCCCGCAGGTCGTCTCGGTCGGGCTGCCGTTTCTGGTGGTGGAGATCGCCTCGCGCGAGGCGCTGAGGCGCGCCCGGCCGGATGCGGCGGCGTTCGCCAGGACGCTGGCCGAGATCGGCCGCGACGTCGTCTATTTCTACACAAGCGACGTGCCCGCGAGCGAGCAGCCGCTCGACCTGCAGGCGCGCATGTTCCATCCGGGCGCCAGCGGCCTGTCCGAGGATCCCGCGACCGGCAGCGCGACCGCGGCTTGCGCGGCGCTGCTCGCCGATATCGATCCCGCGCGCGACGGCGAATTGCGGCTGCGGATCGGGCAGGGTGTCGACATGGGCCGGCCGAGCTTCTTGCTGACGCGGGTGCGCAAGCAAGGCGGCGCGGTCACGTCGGTGCATGTCGGCGGCGGCTGCGTGAAGATGATGGAGGGAACGCTGAACGTTCCGGGCGAGGCAGGCTAGACCTGCGGCGCGACCAGGTTCTCGATCCTGACGCCGTCGCGCTCCTCGATGATCTCGGCGATCCAGCGACGATGGCAATGTTCGTGGTCGCGCTCGTAGCAGAGGATGCAGACCGGGCCGGACTGCTTGACCAGCGCCGACAGCTCGTCGAGCTCTTCCTTGGCCTGCGCCGTCTTCAGGTGCGCCGAATAGATCTTGTGCAGCAGCGCATACTGCCCGCTGCGCGCCGCCTCCCGTCCGCTCTTCGGGGTGCCGAGACCGCGCAGGTGGACGTAGGCGATGCCGCGCTCGTCGAGACCCGCGGCGAGCTGGGTCTTGGAAAAGCCGGGCCGGCGCGAGGAGGCGATCGCGCGGACGTCGACCAGCAGCTTGACGCCGGCGTGCTGGAGCTCGTCGAGCACCGCTTTCGACGGCGTCTGCTCGTAGCCGATGGTGAACAGCCTTTTCGCCTTCGCCATCGGTTCTCCCTCACTTCACCCGTTCGATCAATTCCATCGCGCCCGCCGGTGCGCGGACCTTGCCCTCGTGGATCACATAGGCGAACACGTCGCGCGGCGCCTTCTTGGGCGCGGTCTTCTCGACCTTCGGCAGGTCGTCCGGCTCGCTGCCGCCGGCCCAGTCCTGAAACCGCTTGGCCCAGGCGTCGAGCTGCTTCGGCGGATAGCAGGTCTTCAATTCGTCATTGCCCTTCTGCAGCCGGGCATAGACGAAGTCGCTCGCGACGTCGGCGATCGCTGGATATTTGCCGTGCTCGGCGAACACCACCGGCACCTCGTGCTCGCGAATGAGGGCGACGAATTCGGGCACGCAAAAACTGTCGTGGCGGACCTCGACGACGTGGCGCAGCGCGCGGCCGTCGAGCTTGCGCGGCAGCAGCTCGAGGAACTTGCCGAAATCGGCGCCGTCGAACTTCTTGGTCGGCGCAAACTGCCAGAGCACCGGCCCGAGCCGGTCCTTCAGCTCCAGCACGCCCGAATCATAGAACCGCTTCACCGAATCGCCGGCTTCGGCGAGCACGCGGCGGTTGGTGGCGAAGCGTGGCCCCTTCAGCGAGAAGATGAAGCCGTCGGGCACTTCGCTGGCCCATTTGCGAAAGCTCTCCGGCTTCTGCGAGCCGTAATAGGTGCCGTTGATCTCGATCGAGGTCAGCTTCGAGGCGGCGTAGGACAGCTCCTTCGCTTGCGCGAGCCTCTCCGGATAGAACACCCCGCGCCACGGCTCGAAGGTCCAGCCGCCGATGCCGATATAGATGTTGCCTGCGTCTGTCTTGGTCTTGGTCGCCTTGGTGGGAGCTTTGGCCACGACTGCACTCATCGTGAGGGAGGGAACAGGAAGCAAGACTAGTCAAAATAATCGTGATTGGCCAGTTTGCCAGATTGGCGCGGCAGTGCTTATCGTCTCTGTCGCTCTTCGCTACGATGCGCCAAAATGGAGAACAACAAATGCGCATGCTGGTTGCGGCCGCCCTCTTGATCATGTCCTCCGCCGCCATATCGTCCGCCGCGATGGCCGACGAGGTCGACGATGCGCACAAGCTCGCGATCACCGGCCGCGACGCTTACTGGAATTGCCTCGCCCGCGAATATCCTCGCGACAGCAACAAGGCGATGTCCGACCAGGAATTCACCTCGCTGATCGCCAATGTCTGTCCCTCGGAGCGGCAGAACTTCCGGGTCTCGCTGATCGACTTCCTGTCGCTGCAATTTCCGAAACAGGATGCCGATGCGAATCTGACGACTGCCAACCGCGCGATCGAGCTCGCGCAGAAGGACATCGTGACCGCCTTCACCCGGCGCAGGGCCGCGGCGAAATAGGTTCCCAAATCCTGTTGCGGCCGGCCGATTTTTGATATCAATCCGCGCAGGCGAGGGGATGATCGGCATGAGGTCACAATCGACGGCAGGTTTCTTGGGCGCACTGGTCGCGGCCGTCGCGCTGGCGGCGGCGTTCATCTACGGGCCGTCGCCGAGCCAGCTCCGCAACCCGACCCGGTCCGCGGCGCAGCCGCAGGTGGCTCCCGCCGCGGAAGCCGCGCCGGCGGCCCCGGCGCCACGCGGCCCGGTGATCCGGGAAGTCCCCAACAACTAGCGCCAAGACCCCTTTGCAGACGGCCCCTTGCGGATCGCATGGGGGCTACCTAACTAGTTCATAACGGCGACGTTGCAGCTTCAGGGCTCCGGCGCTGGGACGACCACGACATTGATTGGCTGCGCCGGATGTACGCGCGCCCCTTGTTCGTGGTCGTTGGCATTTTCGAACGGTTTTTGCCCCGTTTTCCCGCTTTCCGAGCGCGCGTTTGGGTCGGCCTGCCTTGGCAGCGGGTGAGGCTGCGGCTATACGCTGGCGCTCATGAATGACGCCATCAAGCCTGGCCCCGAAACCTCATCGCAGGCGGCAAGTTTGCCGCAGCTTTCGGTGGTCGTCCCGACCTTCAACGAACGTGACAACGTCACGGTGCTGTATCGCCGGCTCGACGCGACCCTGAAGGACGTGTCCTGGGAAGTCATCTTCGTCGACGACAACTCGCCCGACGGAACCTGGGACGTGGTGCGCGCGCTGGCGCGGAAGGATTCCCGCGTGCGCTGCATCCGCCGAATCGGCCGGCGCGGCCTGTCCGGCGCCTGCATTGAGGGCATCCTGGCATCGAGCGCGCCCTATGCCGCGGTGATGGACGCCGACCTCCAGCATGACGAGAGCCAGCTGCCGAAGATGGTGGCGCTGCTGCAGAGCGGCGAGGCCGAGCTCGTGGTCGGCAGCCGCTATATCGAGGGCTACAAGGCCGACGGCTTCAACAAGCAGCGCGCCGGCGCCAGCGCCTTCGCCACCGAGATCGCGCGCCGCACGCTGAAGGTCGAGATCGCCGACCCCATGAGCGGCTTCTTCATGATCCGCCGCGACCGTTTCGAGCAGCTCGCGCCGCAGCTGTCCACGCAAGGCTTCAAGATTCTGCTCGACGTCGTGGCGACGGCGGAGGGCAAGCTGCGCGCGGTCGAGATTCCCTACACCTTCGGTGCGCGCCAGCATGGCGAGAGCAAGCTCGACTCCATGGTCGCGCTCGACTTCCTCGGCCTGGTGCTGGCGAAGCTGACCAATGATCTGATCTCGCTGCGCTTCATTCTGTTCGCAGCCGTCGGCGGGCTCGGCCTGGTGGTGCACCTCACCGTGCTGTTCGTCGCGCTCGAACTGTTCAAGGCGCCATTCCCGGAGGCCCAGGCCACTGGTGCGATCGTCGCCATGACCAGCAACTTCATCCTCAACAATTTTCTGACCTACCGCGACCAGCGGCTGAAGGGCTTTGGTATCCTGCGCGGCCTGCTGCTGTTCTATCTGGTCTGCAGCGTCGGCCTGCTCGCCAATGTCGGCGTCGCGTTCTCGGTCTACGACCAGGAGCCGATCTGGTGGCTGGCGGGCGCGGCCGGCGCACTGATGGGCGTGGTGTGGAACTACGCGATGTCCGGGCTGTTCGTCTGGCGCAAGCGATGACGGTGGCATGAACGCGAACGAGGCGCGGCTTGCCCGAAACACCGCGCTTGCGGTGTGCGCGCTGGTCGTGTTGCGGCTGGCCGCCGCGGCATGGACGCCGCTGACCTTCGACGAAGCCTATTACTGGATGTGGTCGAAGTCGCTCGCCGGCGGCTATTACGACCATCCGCCGATGGTGGCGATCGTGATCCGGCTCGGCACCATGATCGCGGGCGATACGCCGTTCGGCGTGCGGCTGGTGTCGATCCTGCTCGCACTGCCGATGAGCTGGGCGATCTACCGGGCGGCCGAGATCCTGTTCGGCGGCCGGCGCATCGCCGCGAGCGCAACGATCCTGCTCAATGTGACGCTGATGGCCGCCGTCGGCACGCTGATCGTGACGCCGGATGCGCCGCTGCTGGTCGCTGCCAGCCTCCTGCTGTACGCGCTCGCAAAGGTACTGGAGAGCGGTCGCGGCGCCTGGTGGCTTGCGGTCGGCGCCGGCGCCGGCGCGGCGCTGCTGTCGAAATACTCGGCGCTGTTCTTTGGTCCGGCGATCCTGATCTGGCTTGCGGTGGTGCCGAAGCTGCGGCGCTGGTTTCTCTCGCCCTGGCTGTATCTCGGCGGCCTGGTCGCGCTCGGCCTGTTCAGCCCGGTGATCCGCTGGAATGCGGACCATCACTGGGTGTCCTTCATCAAGCAGATGGGGCGCGCGCGGATCGAGGATTTCCGGCCGACCTACATCGCCGAGCTGATCCCGACCCAGTTTGCGTTCGCAACGCCGTTGGTGTTCATCCTCGGCGTGATGGGCCTCTACGCGCTCTACCGGCGCCGCGCCGGCGCGCTGGAGGCGCGCGTGCTGGTCAACACGATGTTCTGGACCATCGTGGTCTACTTCACCTGGCACGCATTGCATGCGCGGGTCGAGGCCAACTGGTTCGCGCCGGTCTATCCCGCCTTTGCCGTGGCGGCCGCGGTCGCGGCAGTCCAGGTGCAGTGGGCGCCGCGCGAGCAGCGCACGATCGATTTCTGCCGCCGCTGGGCCGCGCCCACAGGCGTCGTGCTGTTCGCGCTGCTGATCGTGCAGGCCAACACCGGTTTGCTCTCGGGCTACCGCCGCGACGCCACCGTGCGCAGCGTCGGTGTCGGCTGGCAGGAGCTCGCGGGCGAGATCGAGGCGGTGCGGACGCGGACCGGCGCGAGCTGCGTGCTGGCGGCGGACTACGGCACCACGGGCTGGCTCGCCTTCTATCTCCCCAAGGGCACCTGCGTCGCCCAGCAGGGCCAGCGCATTCGCTGGGTCAACATGCTGGAGCCGAGCCCTGAGCAGCTGTCCGGCAAGCTGTTGTATGTGCATGAGGTCGAGCAGGCGATGCCGGCCTCGCTGCGCGACAATTTCGCCCATGTCGAAACGGTGGCCGAGGCCAAGCGCATGCGGGGGCCGTTGACCATCGAGACCTACGCGCTCGACCTGCTGGAAGGCGCAAAGGGCGAGATCCTCGACCGTTCCCCACCGCCGGAACTGCAGTAAAACTCTCGCCGTTAAGTGTCGGATCGTCCGGGTCCGGGTCGTCTTCCAGGGAGCCCGTCAACCACGCGAGGTTCCAACATGACCAGTTCCGTTCTCAAGCCTGCTGCCGAACTCGCCACGACCAACGTCAGGCGCTTTCCCAATGAGAGCGCCGAGTATCGTCGCGCCCGCCAGGCGCTGCTCGTCGAAGAGATCGAGCTGCGCCGGCATATCGAGCGCGTCGCCGCGCTGCGCCGTTCATTGCCGCCCGGCGGCGAGGTGACCAAGCCGTATGAGTTCACCGGCGAGGCCGGTGCGGCCGCGCTCGCCGATCTGTTCGGCGACAAGCCGACGCTGATCATCTACAGCTACATGTACGGCCCGCAGCGCGAGAAGCCGTGTCCGATGTGCACATCGTTCATGGGCACGTGGGAGGAGAAGTTGCCCGATATCGAGCGGCGCGTGTCGTTCGTGTTCGTGGCGCGCTCGCCGATCGCACGGCTGATCGAGGCGAAGAAGGCGCGCGGCTGGACGCGTCACAGGATCTACTCGGATGCATCCGGCGATTACACCCGCGACTATGTCAACAAGGATGACGCCGACCTGCCGGGCTACAATGTCTTCACGCGCCACAACGGCACGATCCGTCATTTCTGGGCCGGCGAAATGGGGGCGGGCACGATGGACCCCGGGCAGGACCCGCGCGGCGCGCCGGACATGGATCCGCTCTGGACGGTGCTCGACACCACGCCAGAGGGACGCGGCAAGGACTGGTATCCGAAGCTCGCCTATTGAGGAGATGGTTTTTGCTCGATCCCCGCGTGATTACGGGGCGATCGGCAAGGAAATTCTCCCTAGGTTTCACCCCGGCATGCCGCGTCGGAGCGGCGTGCCGGAATGTCCCATCATGGGACAGAAAAGCCGCTTTGGCGGTCCAATGTCATCTTAAAAAAGCCCTACGCCACAGGCACTTCCCGCGCTGCAGGGGATCGCATCCGGTTAAGTCGCATTTAACTAAAAGTCGCCTTAATGGCCGTCTGAGCCCCCGCGCGACGTTGAGCCGAACATCGTTCGACCACGCGTCGAGTGAGGGACAAAGGTGGACCTGTTTTGAGCGCCGGGCGTATGGGTACGAGTGCGAGTGCGTATGTTCTTGGGGCGCCAAGCCGCAAGAAATCCTCCCGAAAAATTCTCCCACAGCATTTCCTCGGCAGCGCCGCGGTGGCGGGGCTGGTGCTTGGCTGCGCCTGGACCGTCTACGCCAACATCTTTGCGGCGAGCGTCTATCCGTCGGTAGGCAATGCGTCGTTCGATGCGCCGGTGGTCAAGCGGCCCGTCGCGGTCGCCGCGCGGCCGGCGCCTGCCTTCAACGAGGTGTTCGCGTCCCTGACGCCGGCACCGGTGGCCCCCGCGAAGACCGAGGTCGCGAAGTCGGAAGCCGCGGCATCGTCGCTTATGTTTAACGATCGGTTTGCGGCCGCCGCACCCGAGGGCGTCGCGTCCAGCGTCGTGGCTGACGCCGCACCGCAGATCGACCCGATCAAGCAGGCCGCTGCGCCCAAGCTCGCCGAGGCGGCGAGGGCGGTCGCCTCCGCGGAGCTCGCCGAGACATCGAAGCCGTTGCCGGCGCCGAAGTCGGTCGAAGCCGCCAAGAAGCAGGCCGCCGCCAATCTGAAGGTGGCGCTCAACGATCCCGCTGCGGACGTTCAGCCCAAGGGGGCCGATAAGGCGTCCGAGGCGAAGCCTGCCGAAGCCAAGCAGGCGACCAAGTCCGGCGGCGTCCGTGACATGGCCGCGCGCGCCAAGGCCGCGGTGATGTCGATCGCATCGAACGAGCGGCAGACCATGGTCGAAAAGCTGTGGGGCAAGCGCGAGTCGGGCGGCGGGCTGCTGTCGTTCGCCTCGGCCGACGCGAACGTCACCGGCAGCATCCCCTCGACGTTGGACCAGAATCCGATGCTCGGCGGCTCGCCGCCCTATGACCGTCAGACCGCGGTGTACGACATCTCAGCCAAGACCGTGTACCTGCCCGACGGCACGCGCCTCGAGGCGCATTCGGGCCTCGGCTCCAGGCTCGACGACCCCCGGTCCTCGCATCTGAAGATGGTCGGCGTGACGCCGCCGCACATTTACGAGCTCAAGCCGCGCGAAGCGCTGTTCCACGGCGTGCCGGCACTGCGGCTCAATCCGATCGGCGGCGAGGGCAAGATCTTCAACCGCGACGGCCTGCTCGCGCACACCTTCATGCTGGGTCCGAACGGCGACTCCAACGGCTGCGTCTCGTTCAAGGACTATTACGCGTTCCTCGACGCCTACCGTAACAAGGGCATCCGCCGTCTCGCGGTGCTGGCGCGGATTCAGTAGGCAGAATGGCCGGCGGGCAGCGGTCCACCGCTGCGGCGTGATCGACGTCTGGAACTCGATGCCATAGTCGCTATACTGCGCTGATCCAGAGCGAGTCCAAGCTCGACAACCGATCTGGCGCGAAGCGACATGTCTCCTGCATCTTCCGTCCAAACCCCGCCGCCGATCACGACCGAAGCGTTCGTCGATGCCGCTGCCGCGGTTGCCCGCCTCGAAGAGATCTACGCGCGCAACACTGAATTCCTGCGCAATCGCTTTGAGGCCTATGTCAACGGCGTGCCGTTCACGACGCGGGTACGGGCACATTATCCGTTCGTCCGCATCACGACCTCGTCACATGCGCGGCTCGACTCGCGGCTTGCCTATGGTTTCGTCGCGGGGCCCGGCATCCACGAGACCAGCATCACGCGGCCCGATATCTTCCGGACCTATCTCACGGAGCAGATCGGACTCCTGATCAAGAACCATGGCGTGGCGGTCGAGATCGGCGAGTCGAACGAGCCGATCCCGATCCATTTCGCCTACCGCCGCGACATCAATATCGAGGCGGCGCTGACCATCGCCGACAGTTCGGCGTTCACGCGGTCGCTGCGCGACATCTTCGATACCCCCGATCTCGCGGCGATGGACGACGCGATCGCCGACGGGACCTTTGAGCTGACGCCGGGCGCGCCGGAGCCGCTGGCGCTGTTCCGCGCGGCGCGGGTCGATTACTCGCTGCGCCGGCTGTACCACTACACCGGCACCGATCCGGAGCACTTCCAGAATTTCGTGATCTTCACGAACTACCAGTTCTATGTCGACGCCTTCGTGCAGCTGTCCCAGCAGCGGCTTGCGTCGGGCGAGGCCGGTCTCGAGGCCTTCGTCGCGCCCGGCAATGTGATGACGCACAATGCGCGGCTCGGCGGCGGCACCACCGGGACCCCGTCCGAACGCGTCCCGCAGATGCCGGCCTTTCATCTGGTCCGGCCCGGCTATCGCGGCATCACCCTGATCAACATCGGCATCGGTCCGTCCAATGCGCGCAACATCACCGATCACGTCGCGGTGCTGCGGCCGCATGCCTGGCTGATGATCGGGCACTGCGCTGGCTTACGCAACACGCAGCGGCTCGGCGATTATGTGCTCGCCCACGGCTATGTGCGCGAGGACCACGTGCTCGATCACGAGCTGCCGCTCTGGGTGCCGATCCCGGCGCTTGCGGAAATGCAGGTCGCGCTCGAGGAAGCCGTCGGCGAGGTGACCGGGCTCACCGGGTTCGAGCTCAAGCGGCTGATGCGCACCGGCACGGTCGCCAGCGTCGACAACCGCAACTGGGAGATCAGCGGGCCGCAGGTGATCCGGCGCATGTCGCAGTCGCGCGCGGTCGCGCTCGACATGGAATCGGCGGCGATCGCCGCCAACGGCTATCGCTTCCGCGTACCCTACGGCACGCTGCTGTGCGTCTCCGACAAGCCGCTGCATGGCGAGATCAAGCTCGCAGGCATGGCCAGCGAATTCTACCGCCAGCGCGTCGGCCAGCACCTTGAGATCGGTCTCAGGGCGCTGGAACGGCTCAAGCAGCAGGAATCCGAACGCCTGCATTCGCGCAAGCTGCGCAGCTTCGCCGAGGTCGCGTTTCAGTAGCGCAACGCAGACGAGAGCGGCCCTCAGGCAAGCGCGTTGCCGCGGGCGATGATCGCGAAGCGGTCGGACAGTTCGGCGAGCGCGACGTCGTGAATCAGCCTTGCGGCAATCGTGCCGCCGACGCCGTCGGGCAGGTCGCGGGTGGCGCAGCTGTCGGCGTCGATCGTGGTGCGGAAGCCGAGATCGAGCGCGGCGCGGGCGGTCGAGCTCACGCACATATGCGTCATGAAGCCGGCGAGCACCAGCTCCTTGCGGCCGGTCGCGGCAAGCTGCGCGTTGAGGTCGGTGCCGGCGAACGCGTTCGGCAGTTGCTTCTCGATCACGATCTCACCCGGCCGCGGCGCCAGCGGCGCGACGATCGCGCCACGCTCCGCGGTGCGGTCGAACAGGCTGCCCGGCTGGCCCTTGTGCGCGATGTGGATGATCGCGGCGCCGCTTTCGCGGGCGCGCGCGAGCAATGCGGCGGCGCGCGCAATCGCCGGGTTGGCGTCGGGCAGCGCCAGCGGACCTGCGAGGTATTCGTTCTGGATATCGATCAGCACCAGGCAGCTGTCGCCGAGACGGGGCGGGGTGAGGTCGATACCGGCAAGCTGCATCAATGTCTTGGCTGACGTCATGGTCGTTCTCCAGCGGATGTGTCGCCGAAAACATAGCCCGGGATTGGCCTGCCGTTATGCAGGGATATTGCAGCCGGTGGCTGCGTTATTGCAGGCGGCCGCCGCGCGATGTAGCCTGCCGCCATGAACTGGGACGATCTTCGCATCATCGCGGCGGTCAGGGACGAGGGCACTTACGCCGGCGCCAGCGCGCGGCTGCGCATCGACGAGACGACGGTCGGGCGCAGGCTGGCGCGGATCGAGCGCGCGCTCGGCTTGCGCCTGTTCGAGGCCGTCGATGGCGTCCGCAAGCCGACCCGGCAGTGCGACATGGTGCTCGCGCATATCCAGGCGATGGCCGCGCATGCCGAGGAGATCGGCCGGATCGGCGAAAGCCTGCCTGGTCCGGTCGGGCGGCTCCGCATCGCCTCCACCAGTGCGATCGCCGAGGAGGTGCTGGCGCCGCGGGCAAGTGAATTCCTGCGTGCCCATCCGGGCCTGACGCTGCAGTTTCTGACGTCGAGCGACAACGTAAAATTCTCGCGCTGGGAGGCCGATCTCGCGATCCGCTTGCGCAAGCCCGACAAGGGCGACTTTGCGATCTCGAAGCTCGCCGAGGTCAGGTCGTATTTCTTCGAGCCGGCCGCGACAACGGCGGTAGAAGCGATGCTGTGCGCCTATCCCGACGAGCTCGGCGGGATTCCGGAAATGCAGTTCCTGCGCACGAAGCGACTTCGCGCACGCTGCGTGACCGACAATGTCCGTATCATCCACACGCTCATCCAGTCGCATCACGCGGTCGGCGTGTTGCCGGAGCACAGCTGTGCCGACCTGCTGACCGACCGACGTTTGCGCGCCACGCTGCTGCCGAAGCGGCGCGACGTCTGGCTCCTGGTGCAAAACCATCTCAAGCGCGATGCGGCGACGCGCGTCACCATCGACTGGCTGCGCGCCTGCTTCCAGGATGCCGCGCAGAGGGGGTGACGCGCCCTCGCAATGACGGGACGTGCTGCGACGCCTGGGTCACAGCGCCGCTCCGTCATGAAAAAATCACGCGCAGCCCCCTTGCAACCCGGACGTGCTTCGTCTATTAGCCCGCTCCTTCGCTTCGGCCATGGGTTCGGGCTCGTTGAGATCCCGACCGGCGCGAGCCGCTTTGCGGTGTCGTGTTCCGCCGAAATGAAGATCGCGAGATGAAGCTCATGGGCGAGCGTCGGGGATGAAATCCCGAAGGTATCGGTTCGAATCCGGTCTCTCACAAAGGATAGCTCAGTTGGTTAGAGCAGGTGAATGACACTCATCGGGTCGCGGGTTCGATTCCCGCTCCAAGCGCTCCGTTCAGCCTGAAAAGCTGATACCTCTGAAGGGGACCGGACGCGCGCTTCAGTCGCAGTCCG
Source organism: Bradyrhizobium sp. Mp19 (assembly GCF_029952935.1). Classification (NCBI taxonomy): domain Bacteria; kingdom Pseudomonadati; phylum Pseudomonadota; class Alphaproteobacteria; order Hyphomicrobiales; family Nitrobacteraceae; genus Bradyrhizobium; species Bradyrhizobium sp. Mp19. Next base: position 54,910 of record NZ_JASAUT010000021.1, read on the forward strand.
GCCGTCCTGCCGCAAGGCATTTCGTCCGAACATCGACACTGTGAGACCGGCTTTGCGCCGCGGTGGATACCGCTTGCGCTGATGCCGGGTGGCTCCGCACGGCCGCGCGACCTTCGTCGCGCGAACGCGCGCGTGCGCCCGTCATCGCGCAGGCTTTAAGCCACGGCCCGCTCGGCTGACAGGAAGCCGCGTTCGCGTCCTCACGTCCTTTGCAAAATGAAACCCGCTCTTCGGCCCATGGGCCTCGGAGCAACAATGGAGGCGTGTCATGACCTGGCACTTCCTGACGACCAAGTTGACGGTGAAGGATGGCGAGCGCGCGTTGCTGATGCGCGACGGCCGGCTCGAGCAGGTGCTCGCGCCCGGACGTCACCGCCTGTTCGATCCCCTGCATCAGCTCAAGGCCGAGCTGTTCAGCGTCGTGCGGACCGAATTCCCCGCGGATCGCTTCGCGGTGATCAAGGCCGCGCGGCCCGATCTGGCCGAACAGCTGTTCGAGGCGATCGAGACCCGCGCGAACGAGATCGCGATCGTCAGCCTCGACGGCCGTCCCGTGCAGCTGATGACGCCCTGGCAGACGCGCGTGTACTGGAAGGTCGCGACGTCGGTCGAGGTCGAGCGCATCGACGTCACCGGCGATCCCAGGGTCACGGCACGCCACCTCGCGATGATCCAGCCCAACCGGGCCGGTGTCATCACCGAGGCGGTGGTCGAGAACCACGAGGCCGGTCTGCTCACGGTCGAGGGCAAGCTGGTCGAGCGGCTCGCGCCCGGCCGGCACGCGTTCTGGATCGCGGGCCGCAAGATCGAGGTCAGGCGCCTCGACCTGCGTCCCCAGGCGGTCGAGATCACGGCGCAGGAGATGCTGACCAAGGATCGCATCGCGCTGCGCGTGACGCTGACCGCGTTCCGCCGGATCGTCGATCCCGAGCGGGTCGTGGCCACGGTGCCCGACGTGGATGCGTGGCTGTACCGCCTGGTGCAGTTCGCGATCCGCGAGGCGGTGGCCGGTCGCACGCTGGACGAGGTGCTGTCTGCGAAGGCGGCGCTCGATACGGAGCTTCGCGACTATGTCCGCGACCGTGTCGCGGACAGCGGTGTCGAGGTCACCGAGCTCGGCGTGAAGGACGTGATCCTGCCCGGCGAGATCCGCGAGCTGGTCAACAAGGTGGTGGAGGCGGAGCGGGTGGCGAAGGCCAACCTGATCCGCCGCCAGGAGGAGACCGCGGCAACGCGTTCGCTCCTGAACACCGCCAGGCTGATGGAGGAGAACCCTCTGCTGCTGCGACTCAAGGAGCTGGAGTCGCTCGAGCGTCTGGTCGAGAAGGTCGGCCGCATCGACCTGCATGCGGGCGAGGGTCAGGGCCTCGATGCGCTCCTGACCAAGCTGGTCCGCCTCAAGACGCCCGAGACCGCGTAAGACAAGAAGGGTCGCCCACGGGCGGCCCTTCGATTTTTTCGCCCGGACGGACCGCCGGCACCCGTACGAATGTTAACGTGCAGACGGCTGTAACGGGGCACCGCCACGGCACAATTCGCATGTCCTGCGCCACGCCGCAAAACAGAGGTGCCTCCCCGGGCAGATTGGGATAACGTTTGCGCACCGTGGTCCATTCGGCCAGCCGTCAACCCGTCGGTGAAGCCAATGCAGCAGATTGCGGAATGGCTCGAGAAGCTGGGACTTGGGCAATACGCGCTGCGTTTTGCCGAGAACGGCATCGACCTTGGCGTTCTTCCCGAATTGACGGATGAAGACTTCGACAGGCTCGGCGTCCTGCTCGGCCATCGTCGCAAGATGCTGCGTGCGATCGCCGACTTCAATCGAGCCGAACTGATCGCCGCGCCGGTTTCGCCGCACGATGCCGAGCGCCGCCACCTCACCGTGATGTTCTGCGACCTGGTCGGCTCGACGGCCTTGTCGGCGCGTCTCGATCCCGAGGACATGTGGGAGGTGATCCGCGCCTATCGCGCAGCCTGTGCGCAGGTGATCACGACATATGACGGCGCCGTTGCCAGATTTATCGGCGACGGCATCCTCGCTTATTTCGGCTATCCCCGTGCCCACGAGGATGATGCGGAGCGCGCGGTGCGTGCCGGCCTCGATGTCATCGCCGCAATCGGCAAGCTCGAGACCCGCGCGAAAGAGGGCGTTGCGGTTCGGATCGCGATCGCGAGCGGGCTCGTCGTGGTCGGCGACCTCGTCTCCGGCAGCGCGTCGGAGGAGCAGGCGCTGGTCGGCGATGCGCCGAACATCGCGGCGCGGCTGCAGAGCCTGGCGGAGCCGGGCGTGGTCGTCGTGGCGGCCTCGACCCGGCGGCTGCTCGGCAATCTGTTCACGCTGCGCAACCTCGGCCGCCGCGAGGTCAAGGGCATCTCCGAGCCGATCGCGGTGTGGGCCGTCGAAGGCGAGCCGGCATCGGAAAGCCGTTTCGAGGCGGTGCGCACCGCGCGCTCGATCGGCTTCGTCGGCCGCAAGGCAGAGATCGAATTTGCGTTGTCGCGCCAGCAACTGGCGTGGCAGGGCCAGGGCCAGGCGGTGCTGGTATCGGGCGAAGCGGGTATCGGCAAATCGCGCATCGTGGCGATGCTCTCCGACAGCCTGGCGCCCGGGACACACCGCCGTGTGCGGTATCAATGCTCGCCCTATCACACCAACAGCGCGCTGCACCCCTTTGTCGCCCAGCTCGAGCGTGCCGCCGGCATCAGGTCGGAGGATGCGCCGGAGCAGAAGCTGGACAAGCTTGAGGCCATGCTGGCGCTCGGCACGCAGCACGTGCCCACCGTGACACCGCTGATCGCAGCGCTGCTGTCGATCCCGACCGGCGAGCGCTATCCGCCGCTCGGCCTCAGCCCGGCGCAGCAGCGGCGGCAGACATTCGCAGCGCTGCTCGACCAGCTCGAGGGCCTCGCCCGGCAGCAGCCGGTGCTTGTCGTCTGCGAAGACGTGCATTGGGCCGATGCCACGTCGCTCGAACTGCTCGACCTCGCGGTCGACCGGATCAGGGGACTGCCGATCCTCATGCTCATGACGTTCAGGCCGGAGTTCGAGCCGCCATGGGCGGGGCTCGCCAATGTCAGCCTGCTGCGGCTCGATCGGCTCGACCGGCAGGACACGCGCGCGCTGATCGAGCAGGTGACCGTCGGCCGGTTGCTGCCCGGCGAGATGATGACGCAGATCGTCGAGCGGACGGACGGTGTCCCGCTGTTCGTCGAGGAGCTGACCAAGATGGTCATGGAGTCGGGGCTGCTGGTCGAGAATGCCGGGCGCTACCGCCTCGACAATCCACTGCCGCCGCTGGCAATCCCGGCGACGCTGCAGGACTCGCTGATGGCCCGGCTCGACCGGCTGGCGCCGGTCAAGGAGGTGGCGCAGATCGGCGCGGCGATCGGCCGTGAGTTCTCATATGCACTGCTGCGCAGCGTGGCCGGGCGCGATGATCTGACGCTTGCCGCGGCGCTTGTCCAGCTCGAAGAGGCCGAGTTGCTGGTGCGCCGGGGCGTGCCGCCGGATGCAAGCTACAGCTTCAAGCATGCGTTGGTTCAGGAAGCGGCTTACGAGAGCTTGCTCAAGAGCCGCCGGCAATTGCTTCACAAGCATATCGGCGATGTGCTGCGCGACAAGTTTGCCGAGATGGCCGAGATCGAGCCGGAAGTCGTTGCCTACCATTTCACCGAGGCAGGGCTCGGCGAGACCGCGCTGGCGTGGTGGCGCAAGGCCGGTCAGCAGGCACTGAAGCGCTCGGCCTATTGCGAGGCGATCGCGCATCTCGGCAAGGCGGTCGCCATCGCCGATGAACTGCCCGACGAGCCGGATCGGATGATCGGCCGGCTCCATCTGCAAATCGCCTACGGCCGCGCGCTGCGGGGCAGTCTTGGGCACAGCGCCCCCGAGACGGTCGCCGCCTGGACGCGCGCCCGGCAGTTCGCCTCTGACATCGATGATCCAATCGAGCTGGCGCCGATCCAGTCGGGCCTCTTCAACGCCTGCTTGACCCACGGCGAGCTCGCGCCGATGCGAGAGTTGGCGGAGGCGATCATGGGCGCAGCGGAGCGGCATCCGGACTCGCCGGTGGCGACAATCGTCGCGCGCTGGGCCAGCGGGGTGACCTCCTGGTTCGCGGGCGAGTACGTGAATGCGGGCATCCATCTCGAGCAGGCCTTCGCGGCCTATGCGACCGAGCCGGATCCGGCAACCTTCAAGGCGTCGACGCTCGACTTGCCGTTCGTCATCATGAGATTTCTCGCCCTGGTGCTTTGGCCGCGTGGCGAGATCGATCGGGCCCTGCAGCTCGCGGGCGCAGCGGTGAACGTCGCCGGGAAACAGCGCGCGCTCGCGCGCGCCAATGCGCTGGTTCACAAGGCCGTCTTCGACGGGTTGTGCGGCAGCAGGTTGCGCCAGACCGAGACGATCCTTGCCCTGGGCCTGGCGCAGGATCATACGATGCCGCTCTATGTCGCCGCCGGCACTTATCTCAATGGTCTGGAGAAGTGGCGTGCCGGCGGCCGGGCCGCAGGTCTCGCGGAGATGCAGCGTGGCTGGACGTTGCTTCACGAGAACGACTGCTACCTCTGTGAACCGTTCTGGGGATTGCAGATTGCCGTGGCGCATGCGGAAGCCGGGCAAGTCGATGCCGGGCTCGACATCATCGACGAGTTGATCGACGCGACGGAGCAGTCCGGGCAGCACTGGCTGGATGCAGAGCTATACCGCGTGCAGGGCGAACTGCGGTCGCGCCGCAACAGCTCTGACATGTCCGGCGCCGAGGACGCCTTCCGCCGCGCCCTCGAGATTGCGCGAAGGCAGCAGACCAGGACGTTCGAGCTGCGCGGTGCGCTGGGACTTGCACGTCTTTACAGCCGCAGCGGCCGGGCAGGGGAGATATCTCAATTGCTGGCGCCGGTGCTCGCCGGCTTCGATCCGGCGCTCGATCTTGCCGAGATCAAAGACGCGCAGGAATTGCTCACGCAGGCGCATCGGTGGCCGGACCGCCACTCGCGCACGTCTTGACGGGTGCCGCCGCAGCGGCGCGGTCACACCGCGTCCGCCCCGCGCCTGCGCAGGTGGTGAAAGAGAAGGTTCGGATGTCGCGCGCGGCGCGAGCGATGCGAAACTGGAACTGTTGAGTTCCCGAAGTTCTACGGTGCGACGATGCGCATTTTGCTATTGCGTCCGGCGGCGCATTTGCATCTAACTTTAAGGACGCTGCTGCGGAGAATTCCGCCTTGCGGTCAATCGTTTGGAATTTGTTTTTGATCCTGTGTTCGAGTGAGTAAGCTGTGCGACCGTTGACGTTCCCGCAGGTGAGCATTTCCAGTGGAACTCGTAATCGCCTTCTCGCGACATTGTCGCCGGCGGATCTGGACCTCCTGAAACCGGAACTTGAGACTGTCGCGCTCGAACAGGATGCAGTCCTGGCGCGCGCCGGTGACGAGATCGACTACGTCTTCTTTCCTCACAGCGGCGCGATCTTGTTGATGATCGACATGGCGGATGGGCAGACGGTCGCGACCGGCGTAGTCGGATGCGAAGGGGCCGTGGGCAGTCTTTCGGTTCTCGGAGCCTCGCCGTCGGGCATTACCGCCGTCGTTCGTGCGGCTGGTACCGCCTCACGGATCCCGGCGGCGCGCTTTCATGCCGCTTTCGGCCGCAGTCCCGGGATTCGACAGGCGATCCAGAAGCACGTCAGGTCGATGCTGATCCAGTTTCAGCTCGGCTCCGCCTGCAATGCGCTCCACCCGGTCGAGGCGCGGATGGCGCGCTGGCTGCTTCAGCTTCGCGACCGCGTCGACAGCGACGTCCTCCCGCTGACCCAGCACGCGCTGTCGCAAATCCTCGGCGTACGACGAACGACGGTGACCTTGCTGATGGGCAATCTGCGCAAGCGCGGTGCGATCAGGTCGGATCAACGAGGCCGGATCGAGATCGACCAGGCGCGGCTCTTGGCCGCGGCGTGCGAATGCCATCGCGTCATGCGTCTCGAGGCCGAGGAGATCTTCTCGGGCGACACGGTTCGAACGCGCGGAATGGCGCCGGCCAACGATCCGCGCATCCCGGAAATCGAGGCTGATGACGCCGTGTAAGCGCGTTCCAGGTGCGATCAGCTTCCCGGCCGCCGATCAAGCTCCCGTGTGGGGGAGGATACCCTTTCGAGCTCCGCAATCTCGCGCAGCACCTTTGCGGTCTCGCGCAACTCATTGCGCTTCGGGCCCGGCTTCAGCCGTCGTGCCTCATCGAGAAAGTCCTTGGCCTGCAGCAGCCAGGCTGACGTTTCCGTCGAGATCTGCACATGCGCCATGGTGTCCCTCCATCGCGGTCGTCAATAGTGGTGGCCATTGTCAGGCCGGCGAACCGCCGCCGCGGCGTCGCCGCACGCGGATGCTCGGCTCGTCGACCCAGGCGTCCCGGGCAAACCAGGCGTGATCCGCGCGGCAAAACGGACAGGGCGTGCGCGCGAAGAACACGGTACTGCGTCGAAAGCTCTCGCGATCGGTTTTGATTCCGGTGGAAATCGCGTGTCCGGTTTGCGGACATCTGACCATCACCATGCCCATGAGCGCCTCCCTCCCATATTGCCTTTTGCTTTTTGCCTTTTGCCTTGCAGAAATAGTCCGGCCGGTTGGATTGGCCCCAGATCGGTGCGCGGGGTAGTTGGGGGGCATCGCGCACCTGCGGCGTTTGACGGAGCATCGGCAGTGGGGGCTGCACGCTCTCGTCACTGGGCTTCTTCCAACCGGCCAGGTCCCTCCTTGAACGAATCCTCGATTTGACTCCAACGCCGCTTCTTCAGGCGGCTTGGCAGAGAACCTCTTCGTTTTCGCCCACCGCACAGCCTCCCTCGCAAGTGAGAGCATTCTCCGCAACGCTTGCCCGCGTCACGGGAGCTGACGCTCCGTGCTCGATTCAGATTTTTGAGAGTGAAGTTCGATCTCGTCCCGAGCTTACTGTGCGGGACGAAGGCGACAGTGTCGGTTCGGTTTGCGACTCTCGCACGAATTTTTTTTTGAGATTGTCAACTCAGACCAACGTATATTTACGGAGAGTGTTGTGCATAACGTGCATGCTGAGAGCCGCCTGAGGCCCCTGCATCAGCGTGAGGTTGTGCAAAGTATCCGCATTGGCCGCGCTGCAGCTCGCCCCAAACAAAAACCCCGGCATCGCTGCCGGGGTTCTGCATTCCGTTTTCGCTGAGCGAGATCCCGGCTCTGCGGTGCACCGCTTTGCGCTGCACCGCGTCCGGGACGACTTCGTCGCCTTAGAAGTCCATGCCGCCCATGCCGCCGCCCGGAGGCATCGCGGGGCCGCCAGCGTTCTTCTTCGGCAGCTCGGCAACCATCGCTTCCGTGGTGATCAGGAGCGCGGCAACCGAGGCAGCGTTCTGGATCGCGGTGCGGACGACCTTGGTCGGGTCGATGATGCCCTTCTTGACGAGGTCGGCATAGTCGCCGGTCTGGGAGTCGAAGCCGTAGTTGTAGGCCTTGTTCTCCAGAATCTTGCCGACGATGACCGAACCGTCTTCACCGGCGTTGATCGCGATCTGGCGAGCGGGAGCCGACAGCGCCTTGCGCACGATCTCGACGCCGGTCTTCTGGTCGTCGTTCTTGGTGCGCAGGCCCTTGAGCTGCTCGGACGCACGGAGCAGGGCGACGCCGCCGCCCGGGACGATGCCTTCCTCGACAGCCGCGCGGGTCGCGTGCATCGCGTCATCAACGCGATCCTTGCGCTCCTTCACCTCGACCTCGGTCGCGCCGCCGACGCGGATCACCGCGACGCCGCCTGCGAGCTTGGCGAGACGCTCCTGCAGCTTCTCACGGTCGTAGTCCGAAGTGGTCTCCTCGATCTGCGCCTTGATCTGGGCAACGCGGGCGTCGATGTCGGCCTTCTTGCCGGCGCCGTTGACGATCGTGGTGTTCTCCTTGTCGATCATCACCTTCTTGGCGCGACCGAGCATCTGCAGCGTGACGTTCTCGAGCTTGATGCCGAGGTCTTCCGAGATGGCCTGGCCGCCGGTCAGGATCGCGATGTCCTGCAGCATGGCCTTGCGGCGATCGCCGAAGCCCGGAGCCTTGACGGCCGCGACCTTCAGGCCGCCACGCAGGCGGTTGACGACGAGGGTGGCGAGGGCTTCGCCTTCGACGTCCTCGGCGACGATGACCAGCGGCTTGCCGGTCTGCACCACGGCCTCGAGCAGCGGCAGCAGCTCGTTCAGCGACGAGAGCTTCTTCTCGTTGATGAGGATGTAGGCGTCGTCCATCTCAACGCGCATCTTGTCGGCGTTGGTGACGAAGTAGGGCGAGATGTAGCCGCGGTCGAACTGCATGCCCTCGACGACGTCGAGTTCGGTCTCGAGCGACTTGGCTTCCTCGACCGTGATCACGCCCTCATTGCCGACCTTCTTCATGGCGTCGGAGAGGAACTTGCCGATCTCGGCATCGCCGTTGGCCGAAATGGTGCCGACCTGGGCGATCTCCTCGTTCGAGGTGACCTTCTTCGAGTTCTTCTGGAGGTCCGCAACGACGGCTTCGACCGCGAGGTCGATACCGCGCTTGAGGTCCATCGGGTTCATGCCGGCGGCGACCGACTTGGCGCCTTCCTTCACGATCGCAGCCGCGAGCACGGTCGCAGTGGTGGTGCCGTCGCCGGCCGCGTCAGCGGACTTGGAGGCGACTTCGCGCACCATCTGGGCGCCCATGTTCTCGAACTTGTCCTCGAGCTCGATCTCCTTGGCGACGGTGACGCCGTCCTTGGTGATGCGGGGAGCGCCGAACGACTTTTCGAGCACCACGTTGCGGCCCTTCGGACCGAGGGTGACCTTCACCGCGTTGGCGAGGATGTCGACGCCGCGCAGCATCTTGTCGCGCGCCTCGACGGAGAATTTGACTTCTTTAGCTGCCATCTGAATTTTTCCTTGAGAGATTTAACCTGGGAGGGAGGGAGGCGCTTAGGCCGCCTTCTTCTTGGAAGCGGGGACGTCGAGGACGCCCATGATGTCGCTTTCCTTCATGATCAGCAGGTCTTCGCCGTCGATCTTGACCTCGGTGCCGGACCACTTGCCGAACAGCACGCGGTCGCCGACCTTGAGGTCGATCGGGATCAGCTTGCCAGCTTCGTCGCGGCCGCCCGGGCCGACGGCGGTCACTTCGCCCTGCGAGGGCTTTTCCTTGGCGCTGTCCGGAATGATGATGCCGCCAGCAGACTTCTCTTCGGCGTCGATACGCTTGACCACGACGCGGTCGTGAAGCGGACGGAATTTCATGCAGTCCTCCTAAACATTTGTAGATGCTGTAGATTTTTGGAGAGTTAGCAGTCCAATCCAGCGAGTGCCAGACTGGCTGGGCAGGAGATAGGCCAAGCCTTGGCGGCGGGCAAGTGCCTCTAGCAGAAAAATTGGCACTCGTGAGTGCCGCCTGCCAAAAGGATGCCGAGATCATTTCGGCATCCTTAATGCCGCCCGGAAGAGGTCGCCGGGGCTATTAGCAGATGCGGTAAGCTGCTGCCAACGCAAGAAATTTCAACAACCTATTAAACATTTGGGCTTGAGATGGGTTAGTCGCGTGCGTCACATTTCTCTCATGTGAGCGCATCCATTGCCGGTGGTCCGGCGGGGGAGGTCGGCCACCACGTGAATGCGCTCCGTCACAGGAGGTTGGCATGGTCTCGCGAGTTGGTGGGGTTGTTTCCGACGATTTCCGGAAGCAGTTGCTGGGGTACGGGCTGACGACGGCGCAAATCCTCTATCGGATGCCGGATCACCCCTCGTTGCTGCAGACCTATGTCTGGCAGAACTACGACCTGTTTCCGAAATTCCCGGCGCTGCAGGATTTCCTCGCGTTCTGGCAGGCGAAGCTCGAAGGCCCGCTGTTTTCGGTGACGGTGGCGCATTCCAAGCTGGTCAAGCCGGCCGAGTTGCGTGCCGTCGACGGCGTGTTCCGGCTGCATTGATCCGCAAAGCGGCGGGGCGCGGCTTGCGCCTTTGCTCGCCTCGCGGCGCGCGACTTGTGTTAGCCTTCGTCTGTCACAAGAAGACGGGAGGCGAACAATGGCCAAGAAGACGGCATCAAGATCGGCAGCCAAGACCGCGGTGAAGAAGAAATGGTCGGGGCTCGGCGCCGGCGCCAAGAAGACGTCCGCGAAATCGTCCGCGCGCAAGACCATCAAGTCGAAAGGCCGCGTCTCGGCGGCCAAGAAGAGCGCGCCGAAAGCTGGAACCAGGGCACGGCCGAAGCAGCGCGTCGCGATCAGTCATCACCGCGAAGAGGACTTCAAGGCCGACGGGCTGCGCGCCTACGCCAAATACCGCGACCTCGGCATCGCCGCCGCCTCGCATGGCCTCGCGCAGGCACACGTCATCCGGCTGCAGGGACCGTGCAATCCCGATGAAGTGTCGAAGCTGCACTTCCACGACGTCGATTTCCAGATGGTCTATGTGCTCAAGGGCTGGGTGAAGACCTACATGGAAGGCGAGGGCGAGACGCTGATGCAGCAAGGTAGCGCCTGGACCCAGCCGCCGCGCATCCGGCACATGATCCTGGACTACTCCGACGACGTCGAACTGCTGGAGGTGATCCTGCCGGCTGAGTTCAAGACGGTGGAGCTGAAAGCGTAGGCTCTAGCGCAGTCGTCATGGCCGGGCTTGACCCGGCCATCCAGCTTGCTTCGAAAGATTCTGCTTGGTCGATGGATGTCCGGGTCAAGTCCGGGCATGACGATTTTCCAGGCCGTGTACCCATAAAACCGTCAGCGTGACTCTACGTCCGCTTTGCCCCGATAGCGACCAAGTTCGTGCGGCAACGCAAGATGTCGCGATGGGCCAGACCCAGACATTCAGGCAGCTTTATTTTCCGCGCGAAAACGTCACAAATCCATTCCGGTTCGGCATTTTCACCTTTTGCAGTGTCTGCGCATCCATGGTGTCGTTGTCTGCAATGATGCCGTTGAGGTTCAGGATATAAGCGACGACCGCATAAACTTCGTCATTGGTCAACGACTTCGATTCGTTATATGGCATCGCTCGCCGCACATAGTCGAAGACTGTCGTGGCATAGGGCCAGAAGCTTCCCACGGTTTTGACCGGAGGCTTGTCACCGGGAAGCGTTCCTTGTCCGCCCACGAGCTGATCGTTGGGCTTCCCGGCTCCTTTCTCGCCATGGCAGGCGGTGCATTTTGCCGCGTACACGGCTTCACCTTGCTTTGGGGTCCCGCTGCCAGGCGGCAAGCCGACGCCGTCTGGACCAATGCTGATGTCCCAAGAGGCAATTTCCTCCGGTGTTGCCGCCCGTCCGAAGTTTGGGCTTTCAGCCGCGAATGCGACGGCCGAAGCCATGGCAAGACCTGAGGCGGCGACGAGGAGAGCGCTACGCGTAGACATGCTTCACCTCGCCTTTGTCGGAAACGGCCCACGTCGTGATGGCGTTGGCGTGATAGATCGTCCGGTTGCCGCGCGCGGCGATCATCTTCTCGCGCGTCGGCTGCACGTAACCAGACTCGTCGGTGGCGCGGCTTTGCAGGACGGCTGGCCCGCCATTCCACCGCCACGGCATGCGGAAGCGCGTCAACGCCTTCGATAGCACTGGCGGCTGCAGCGCCGCGTTTGCCCAGCTTTTGCCGCCGTCAGCCGAGACCTCAACCTTGGTGATCTTGCCATAGCCCGACCAGGCAAGGCCCGAGATTTCATAAAGGCCGGGCTCCTTCATAGTTAGCCCTGGTGAAGGCTGCGTGATCACCGACTTTCCTTCCTGGGGAAGCACAAACTGAAGGGATTTCCCGTCGGGCAAGGTGATCGTGTACTTCGATGTCTCGTCCTTGGTCATCGTCGGTCCTTCGGTCAGCTTGATGCGCCGGAGCCATTTCACATTCATGTTGCCTTCGTATCCCGGCAGCAGGAGTCGCATCGGATAGCCGTTGGATGGCCTCACGCGCTCACCGTTCTGGTAGAGAGCAATCAATGCGTCATCCATCGCTTTCGCCAACGGTATGCTGCGGCTCATGCCGGCAGCATCTGCACCTTCGGCTAAAATCCATTTGGCCTTCGGATCGACGCCTGCTTCCTGCAACAGGACCGCGAGCCTTACGCCCGTCCACTCGGCGCAGGAGACAAGGCCGTGAATCGCCTGGACTCCAACCGCGGCGGCCTCCTTCTGGTACAGCAATTGGCCGTTACCACCACATTCGAGAAATGAGACGCGCGACTCGCGCGGATAGCGTTCTAGGCTTTCCAGCGTGAAGGTCAGCGGGCGCTTGACTAGGCCGTGGATTAACAGCCGGTGGGTATCCGGGTTAATGTCGGGAATGCCGCTATGAGAACGTTCAAAATGCACGCTATTGGGCGTGATCATGCCGTCGAGCAAATGGAGCGGTGTGCGGGCGGCACCTGTGCCGGTCGTGCCTGGCGCGGTGTTCCAAGTTCTGGCGACCTTTTCTTCGTATTTCGCTGGCTGGCCGTAGCCGACGAATCCGGATCCCGGCACCTTCATCCAGGGCTCAACCGGTAACGCGTCGGCGGCAGCTGGATTAGGCAGAGCGGAACTGGCAACGGCGGCCGCAGCCGCCGTACCCGCTGTCAAAAACATACGGCGATGAAGGAGGCCGTTCCCCGCCACGATGTCCAGATCGGACCCGTGAACGGTCGATCGATCAGCAGCCATCAAGTCCTCCTTTTTGACTTTGCCCCAGTTATCAACCCCGCTGTGCGAGCATTGTTCTTCAGCTACAGGTCGAAGCTCGCTTCCTTGGACATTGGGGTCGCCGCAAATTCCGCATCGCAGCGAAATGACGCGGCGGGCACACCGCGCTATGTCCGAGTTGGGTCATTCACCTCGAATCGCATCGGGCGGAGCCGCCGGTCGATGTCCGCAATGCTCCGTTTGCGTCCACGCCGGCACTGCGCGGCAAACGACGCTAGGGGCCAATAGCTGCCCACAATGTTAAGACGGCGGCGCGCACTTCGAAACTAACACCGGCACGTCCAGTCGAATCTTCCGTGCCAACGCGACGCGCTCGTTCCAACCGCAAGTAAAAAGGCGAAAACCCTCTGAGAAATCTGCTACACTCGGCCTATGAAAACCTTTTCAGACAAGGTCCGCGACATCGTGCGCAAGATCCCAAAAGGGAAGACCATGACGTACAAAGGTGTCGCTGCTAAAGCCGGCAATCCGGAAGCTGCACGCGCGGTTGGCGCGATAATGCGCACGAATTACGACCCATCGATCCCCTGTCATCGCGTTATTGCAAGCGGCGGCTCAATGCGCGGCTACGTGCGTCCGCGCCGCCGGCCGGCCCAACAATGATCCGCTTGACAGGAAGCTTCACCGCGTCAGCACCGCCCCGGATTGCGCGGAGCCTGTCATCGGGCGCGCGTTCGCGCGACCCGTTGGCTCCATCCGGGCTACGGTGATGTCAGCATCCCCACGATCGCGCCCATCAGGCAGGTCGTCAGCGTGCCCGAGAGGATCGACTTCAGCCCGAGCGCGTTGATCTCGTCGCGCCGCTCGGGCGCCATGATGCCGAGGCCGCCGATCATGATGCCGAGGCTCGCGAAGTTGGCAAAGCCGCACATCGCGTAGAGCATGATCAGGCGCGAGCGCGGATCGAGTGCGTCGGGGCCGAGCTTCGACAGGTCGACATAGGCGATCAGCTCGTTCAGCACGGTCTTGGTGCCCATCAGGCTTCCCGCCGTGATCGCCTGCGGCCAGGGCAGGCCCATCAGCCAGCACACCGGCGCCATCACGTAACCAAGCAGCCGCTGCAGCGAGATTTTCGCGCCGCCGATCTCCGGCAGCAGGCCGATGATCGCGTTCGCCAGATACACCAGCGCGACCAGCACCAGCAGCATCGCGATGATGTTCATCAAGAGCTCGAGCCCGGCTGCCGTGCCCTTCACGATGGCGTCCATCGTCGACGACACCTGGATATCGGGATTGTCGAGCGATCCGCCGGTGCGCTTGTCCGAGGTTTCCGGCACCATGATCAGGCTCACCAAAATTGCGGCCGGCGCGCCGAGCACCGAGGCGATGACGAAATGCGCGGCCGCATCCGGGATCAGCGGCGCGAGCAGCGTGGCGTACAGCACCAGCACGGTGCCGGCGATCCCGGCCATACCGCCGGTCATCACCAGAAACAATTCGCTGCGGGTGAGCTGCGCCAGATAGGGGCGGATGAAGAGCGGCGCTTCGACCATGCCGAGAAAGATATTGGCTGCGGTCGAGAGCCCGACCGCGCCGCCGACGCCGAGTGTGCGCTCGAGCAGCCAGGCCATGCCGCGCACGACAGGCGGCAGCACGCGCCAATAGAACAACAGCGTCGTCAGCACGCTCATGACCAGCACGATCGGCAGCGCCTGAAAGGCGAGGATGAAGTCCGACCCCGGCGCTTTGGGATCGAATGGCGCCGGGCCGCCGCCGACATAGCCGAATACGAAGGCGGTGCCGGCGCGCGTCGCGGCCGCGATCGTGCCGACGGCGTCATTGATCGCGCCGAAAGCCTGCGTCACCAGCGGCACCTTGATCAGCACCAGCGCCGTGACGATCGTGACGACGAGCCCGATCGCCGCCTGGCGCAGCGACACCTTCAGGCGATTCTCGCTCAGCGCCCAGGCGATCAAGAGCAACGCCACCACGCCGAACGCCGATTGCAACTGCAGCATCACGCCCCCAAAAACCCTCGCGGGATTATGGGCAGGGGCCTCGCGCAGCGCAATGCTGTTGCGCGTTCAGCTCGTCGCCATTGACAAGTTGCAGGCGCTCGGCCACGCAATCATCCATGTCCTCCGCCACGCCGGCCGGCGCCCGCGATCTGCTCGGCCACCGACCGTTCCTGTTCTTCTTGTCGTCGCGCAGCCTGTCGCGCTTCTCCAGCCAGATCGGCGCGGTGGCGATCGGTTGGCAGATCTATGATCTGACCGGCAGCGCATTCGACCTCGGCATGGTCGGACTGGTGCAGTTTCTGCCGACGGCGCTCTTGGTGTTTGTCGCCGGCCACGCCGCCGACCGCTTCGAGCGCAAGCGCGTCGTGCAGGCCTGCCAGATCGCGGAGGCGCTGACCGCATTGTTTCTCGCCGGAAGCACCTTTGCCGGCACCATCTCGGAGACCCAGATCTTCGTCGCGACCTTCGTGCTCGGGATCGCCGGCGCGTTCGAGAGCCCGGCGACCGCCGCGCTGTTGCCGCTGATCGCACCGCAAGGCTCGCTGCAGCTGGCGACCGCGATATCGAGCGGCGCGGCGCAGGTCGCAACCATCACCGGACCCGCGCTCGGCGGCTTCGCCTATGCCCTGATGCCGAGCGCGCCCTACGGCATCATGATGGTGTTTTGGCTGTTCGGCGCCCTCCTGACCGGCGGCATCGGCCGGCTGCAGCAGGCGCCGGTGAAGAACGGCGGGTCGTCGGACGATCTGTTTGCCGGCGTCACCTTCGTTCGCAGCAATCCGGCGATCCTCGGCACCATCTCGCTCGACTTGTTCGCGGTGCTGTTCGGCGGCGTCACCGCGCTGCTGCCGATCTATGCGCGCGATATCCTGCAAGCCGGCCCGCTCGGCCTCGGCATCCTGCGCGCCGCGCCCGCGGTCGGCGCGCTCTTGATGACGATGGTGCTGGCGCGGCACACCATCAACCGCCGCGTCGGCATGCGGATGTTCCAGGCGGTGATCGTGTTCGGCGTCGCGACGGTGGTGTTCGCGCTGTCGCACTGGATGTGGCTGTCGGCGCTGGCGCTCGCGGTGCTCGGCGCCGCCGACACGATCAGCGTCGTGATCCGCTTCTCGCTGGTGCAGCTTGCCACCCCCGACGAGATGCGCGGCCGCGTCGGCGCGGTGAACTTCCTGTTCATCAATGCGTCGAACCAACTCGGCCAGTTTGAGAGCGGCGTCACCGCGGCGCTGCTCGGCACCGTGCCATCGGCCGTGCTCGGCGGCGTCGCCACCGTCGCGGTCGCGCTGCTCTGGATGAAGCTGTTCCCGACGCTGCGCGACGTCGAGAAGCTGGAGTAGGGGCGTTCTCTCCACCCGTCATTGCGAGCGAAGCGAAGCAATCCATCTCACCGCATGCGGATATGGATTGCTTCGTCGCTGACGCTCCTCGCAATGACGGAATTGGCTCCGGCTGCAACAGATGTGATAGCCCCCGGGCAAGGGGGCTTGCAGGATTTCGGAATAATGGAAAAGTATCGCTGATTTGCCCGACGTGTCAAGTTGCCGTGTCGAACGCCGCTAGCTGCCGGCTACTTTGCATGGGGTTGTTTTCGATATTTTGGCAGTGTGCCCCGGCGACGCCCGGCCGGGACAAGCCGGCCGGGCGTCGCGATAGTCTGCCGCAAGCAGGAGGGGAAGATCAGCCCCGGCCCACGAACGGCATCTTGGTCGCCATCACAGTCATGAACAGCACGTTGGCGTCGAGCGGCAGGCCGGCCATGTAGGCGACGGCGTCGCCGACCGCCTTGGCGTCCATGCGCGGCTCGTGCTTGGTGGTGCCGTCCGGCTGCAGCACGCCGGGGCCGTTGACCATGCGGTCGGTCATCGGGGTCGCGGCATTGCCGATATCGACCTGGCCGACCGCGATGTCATACATGCGGCCATCGAGGTTGGAGGCTTTTGTCAGGCCGGTGATGGCGTGCTTGGTCGAGGTGTAGGCGGCAGAGAACGGCCGCGGCGCGTGCGCCGAGATCGAGCCGTTGTTGATGATGCGGCCGCCGCGCGGCTTCTGGTCCTTCATGATGCGGAAGGCGTGCTGGGTGCACAGGAACGGCGCGGTGAGGTTGGTGTTGACCACGGCCTGCCACTGCTCGAGGGCTAAGTCCTCGAAGTTCACCGGCGGCGCGCCCATGCCGGCGTTGTTGAACAGCACGTCGAGCCGGCCATAGGTCGCCTTCACCTTGTCGAACAGCGCGGCGATCGCGGCGGGGTTGGCCATGTCGGCCGACACGCACAGGCTCTTGCCGGCGGGGCCGAGCTTGGCGGTCTCTTCCAGCATCTCCATGCGGCGCCCGGCGAGCACCACGGTGTAGCCCTTGTCCATCAAAGCGAGCGATGCCGCGCGTCCGACGCCGGTGCCGGCGCCGGTCACGAGTGCGATCTTGCTGGTTGCCTCAGTCATCCGAGTTTCCTCTTACTTGGTTTTTGCTTCGGTTTCGTTCTTGTAGGGTGGGCGTGGAATGTTCTGGTGCGCCGCGCGCAGCGCCGCCGACCAGCGCGAGCGCAGGTCGTGGAAATAGGGCTCGCCGGCCTCGATGCGGTGGTTGAGGTCGGCCTCGCAGGCATCGGTGCGCACCACCAGCACGTCGATCGGCAGGCCGACGCCGAGATTGGAGCGCATCGTCGAATCCATCGAGATCAGCCCCGTTTTGAGCGCCTCGTAGAGCTCGACGTCGTAATGCATGGCGCGGTCGAGCACCGGCTTGCCGTATTTGTGCTCGCCGATCTGCAGGTATGGCGTGTCGGTGGTGCATTCGATGAAGTTGCCGGCGGTGTAGACCATGAACAGGCGCATCCGTGAGCCCTTGATCTGGCCGCCGAACAGGAACGAGACGTCGAAGGAGATGTCCTCGGAACGCAGTGCGTCGCCCTCGGTCGCATGCACCGACCGGATGGCGCGGCCGATCCGCTGCGCCGCCTGGAACATGGTCGGGGCATTCATCAGCGTCTCGAGCTCGCCGGTGTCCGGATTTTCCATGCCCTCGGTCAGGGTCGACAGCACCGACTGGCTGATCGCCAGATTCCCGGCGCTGGCGATCGCCATGATGCGCTCGCCGGGCTTTTCGAAGATGTGCAGCTTGCGGAAGGTCGAGACATTGTCGAGGCCGGCATTGGTGCGGGTATCGGCGATCATGACGAGCCCGTCGCGCACCAGAATTCCGCAGCAATAGGTCATTTCAAGTCCTCAGACGGTCCGAGTTTCTCGGCCGGAAACTAGTAGCCAATTTCGCGGATGCATCCAACCCCAATTCCCCGTGACGGGAGATGCCGTGCCCCGTCAAAGAGGGGCGGGACGACCGAGCGATGGCCGGGCGCCTGTTCCAGCCGTCCAGGTTGCGGGGCGCATCCCGGTCTCGCTCTGCGTTGCGCGCAGCCGGCAATGATCTTGGCCCTGTGTCGTTGCGAGGGGCGGGGTGTTGTGCTCGACTGCCTGCAACCGACGACAACAAGAAATTTCGGGAGGCGGGAATGTCGTTCAAACTGGCCGCGTGCATCGTGGCATTGGGTTTCGCGGCGCTCGCCGCGAGCCCTGCATCGGCGCAGAAGAAGGGCAGCACGCTGCGGCTCTATCACAACGACAATCCGCCCTCGACCTCGCTGCTCGAGGAATCCACCATCGCCTCGGTGATGCCGTTCGCGGCCGTCTTCAACAACCTCGTGGTGTTCGATCCGGCCAAGGTGCACGAAAGCATCGACACCGTGATCCCCGATCTCGCCGAGAGCTGGTCGTGGGACCAGACCAACACAAAGCTCACCTTCAAGCTGCGTCACGGCGTGAAGTGGCATGACGGCCGGCCGTTCACCGCCAAGGACGTGCAGTGCACCTGGCGGATGCTGATCGGCAAGAGCGAGACCCAGGACTTCAAGCGCAACCCGCGCAAGGTCTGGTACTCGAAGCTCAAGGACGTCAGCATCAATGGCGACGATGAGGCGACCTTCGAGCTGACCGAGCCGCAGCCCGGCCTGCTGGCGCTGCTCGCCAGCGCCTTCTCGGTGGTCTATCCCTGCCACGTGCCGCAGCAGGTGATGCGCACCAAACCGGTCGGCACCGGGCCGTTCAAGTTCGTCGAGTTCCGGCGCGGTGACTCCATCCGTCTGATCCGCAACCCCGATTACTTCAAGAAGGACCGGCCGTATCTCGACGAGATCACGGTGCGCTCGATCGACAGCCGCGCCACGCGCATGCTGGCGTTCGCGACCGGCGACTATGACATCACCTTTCCGTCCGACGTCAGCATTCCCCTGATGAAGGACGTCAAGGCGCGGGCGCCGAACGCGATCTGCGAGATGACGTCGACCAATCTGCAGATCAATCTTCTGGTCAACCGCGTCAATCCGCCGTTCGACAATCCGGATATCCGCAAGGCGATGTCGCTGGCGCTGGATCGCAAGGCCTTCAACAGCATCCTGTTCGAAGGCACCGGACGGCTCGGCGGCGCGATGCAGGCCAAGCCGGAAGGCGAGTGGGGCATGCCGCCGGATATCCTGTCGACGCTGATGGGATACGGCCCAGATGCCGAGAAGAACCTCGCCGAGGCGCAGGCGATCATGCAGAAGCTCGGCTACAGCGACGCCAAGCCGCTGTCGATCAAGATCCAGACCCGCAATCTGCCGACCTATCGCGACCCGGCGGTGATCCTCGCCGACCAGCTCAAGAAGATCTACATCACAGCGGAGCTCGACATTCTGGATACGCCGCGCTGGTACTCGCGATTGCAGCGCAAGGACTACACCATCGGCCTCAATGTCACCGGCGTCAGCGTCGACGATCCCGATGGCAATCTGGTGGAGAACTATTCCTGCAACTCCGAGCGCAACTATACCCAGTACTGCAATGCCGAGGTCGACAAGCTGCTGGCGGCGCAGTCGCGCGAGGTCGACAAGGACACGCGCCGCAAGATCGTGTTCGACATCGAGCGCCTGCTGGTCGACGACGCCGCGCGGCCGGTCATCCTGCACTCATCGGCCGGCAATTGCTGGCAGCCCTACGTGAAGAATTTCCATCCGCACGACAACAGCCAGTACAACAATCTGCGTTTCGAGGATGTCTGGCTGGATAAATAACGCGTGGTGGCCCGCTGGCGACGACGTGCGCCGTCGCCCTCGTGCGCTTCGTATCCTTATTTATTCACACGACCAGAGCGGTGGCTGGTCCTGCGCACGCGCGCACTCCCCGCGCCGATCGCCGGGTGTCAAGATCGACGGCGCCC
Organism: Bradyrhizobium sp. Mp19; assembly: GCF_029952935.1. NCBI lineage: Bacteria > Pseudomonadati > Pseudomonadota > Alphaproteobacteria > Hyphomicrobiales > Nitrobacteraceae > Bradyrhizobium > Bradyrhizobium sp. Mp19. Next base: position 74,800 of record NZ_JASAUT010000021.1, read on the forward strand.
GTCAGTCAGACCGCGCAGAGATCCATAGGGACATCCCGAAGCCGCTACGGAAGCTCGGATATCAGCTTGGTCCACTCGGCCTCGGGCCAGGCCCGTGATGTGCAGGTCCGTATGTTTCCCAGAGAACTGAGGGCCAGCGCGAGTTTTGTGATGTTGTCGCCGAGAGGCGCCTCGGCGAGAAGAAGGATGTCGTGCTCGCCGGAGGTGAGATAGACCTCCTTGATTTCGACACCTAGCGTCTTGGCGAGTTCTTTCGCCGCTCGGCTGCGCTTGGGAGCTTCCTTGACATTACGAATTCCCTGGTCGGTCCAGTCGATCCTCAAGATGAATGTCGCCATGTCGTCCTCCAAGGGTTACGCACCGCCCTTGTCTGCCGCGCGCGCGGCAGGCCAACGTGCTTCATGTTGAAGTTGAGGGAGCGCCACATAAGGCAGGCGCTGCTTTCAGACTGCGATGCCTGCCGACGGCCTGACCGCTGCCCGTTCCTTCAAACGGCGACGTCGGCCCGTCCCGTCTAAGGGCAGCTCGCTGCAGATTACGCCATGTCCCTTGCTCGAGAAAGAGGGCTCCCCGCGTTGTGATCGGGAGCGCGGTGGCCTCGCGCAAGCGAGGGCGCCGCGTCAAGATCACACCCTCTGCGCAAGGATGCGGCCGCAGGCCTTCGCGCGCCGGACAGCTATCCGGTGCAAGTCAGGTGTGGGTGTAGTCACCGGGTTTCAACCCGAGCGCCTTGACAGCTGCTTCGGGAAGCGGCCCCCACGCTTCGATCGTTTCATTCGGGGCCATCATGTCCGCAATAATTGCCGTGGCCTTTGCCGCGTCTCCTTCAGCCACGAAGAAGACCGAGCGAACAGGCGGGCCGCCGTCCAACGGCGCAGTTGTTACGAGGACAACCTGACCATTTGCCATGCTCTCTTATACCGCAGTTGCGGCGCTGTGCCACGGATCCTGTCGATCGATCCTCACGACCCGGCCGCTGACGCTTGCGCCAAGAGCGATGCTGCCGCGGTATTGCATCGTCGCGGCTCGAACACCAAATAGCTAAACGTGGGAGGCAGAACCGCTCCAGGAATGAGCGCGTGGCCAGCAAAAGAGCAAACGAAGAGCTCCCCGTCATTGCGCGCTTTGAGGTGCGCCGCCGCAATTATCTCGCGCCCGACGGCTCGATAGAGCGGCCGCTTCCTGCCTTTCTCCACCGATGCCAGGCTGCTCGCCGAACTTTACCGGTCGATGGTGCTCTTGCGCCTGTTTGACCGAAAGGCGGTTGCATTGCAGCGCACTGGTCGACTGGGAACCTATGCCGTTTCGCTCGGCCAGGAGGCGGTGTCGGTCGGCATCGCGAGTGCGATGCGGGAGGATGACGTTCTGCTGCCCTCCTATCGCGATAATGGTGCGTTGCTTTGGCGTGGCGTCAAGCTGGAGGAGATCCTGCTGTTCTGGGGCGGCGATGAACGCGGCAATCAATTCTCCGGTCCGGTGCACGATTTCCCGTTCTGCGTTCCCGTCGGATCACAGGCGCCGCACGCCGCCGGCGTTGCCTATGCCCTGAAGCTGCGCAAGGAGCCGCGCGTGGCCGTCTGCATGTTCGGCGACGGCGCCACCTCGAAAGGCGATGTCTACGAGGCCATGAATTTCGCCGGCGTTCACAAATTGCCGCTCGTGTTCGTCGCCACCAACAATCAATGGGCCATATCGGTGCCGCTGCGGCTGCAGACGGGGTCCGAGACGCTGGCGCAGAAGGCCATCGGCGCAGGGTTCAGCGGCGAGCAGGTGGACGGGAGTGACGTGGTGGCGATGCGCGCCGCGGCCGAGGAGGCCATTGCCGCTGCCCGCGACGGCAAGGGCCCTCACTTCATCGAAGCGGTCACCTACCGGCTCGGCGATCACACGACGTCAGATGATGCATTGCGCTATCGTTCGGCCGAAGAAGTCCAGGCCCACTGGAAGGAAGAGCCGATCGCGCGCCTCAGGTCCTATCTTGTGGGTCAGAAGATGTGGACCAAGGCGGACGAGGAGCAGCTCGCCGCCGAGTGCCATGAGCGCATCGAAGCGGCGGTGGAGCGCTATCTGAAGACGCCGCCGCGCCGAGCCGAAACCATGTTCGACAACCTCTATGCCGAGCTGCCCGAGGCGTATGCCGAGCAGCGCCGCGAACTCGCGGGAGAGGACGATGCCTGAAGTCACGTTGGTCGAAGCCATCAATCTGGCTCTCGGCCGCGCCATGGCGGATGATCCCGATGTGGTCGTGCTCGGCGAGGATGTCGGCGTCAATGGCGGCGTCTTCCGCGCGACCGTCGGCTTGCAGGAGCGCTTCGGTCCGGAGCGCGTTCTTGATACGCCGCTTGCCGAACTCCTGATCAGCGGGCTCTGCGTCGGCATGGCCGCGCAGGGATTGAAGCCGGTCGGCGAAATCCAGTTCATGGGATTTATTTATCCCTGTCTCGATCAGCTGGTGAACCACGCATCACGGCTGCGCAACCGTACCCAGGGACGACTGACCTGTCCGATGGTCCTGCGGACGCCGCATGGTGCCGGCATTCGTGCGCCCGGGCATCATTCCGAAAGCACCGAGGCGATGCTGGCCCACATTCCGGGCTTGCGTGTCGTAATGCCTTCGTCGCCGGAGCGCGCCTATGGACTTCTCCTCGCCGCGATCCGCGATCCAGATCCGGTGGTGTTCCTGGAGCCGACGCGGTTGTACCGCGCCGTGAAAGGCGAGGTCGAGGACAACGGCGAAGCCTTGCCGATGGATCGCGCCTTTGTCGAGAGGGAAGGTCGCGACGTCACGCTGATCAGCTGGGGTGGGATGCTGAAGGAAACGATGGCCGCAGCGGACGCGCTCGCCGACGAGAGCATCGCTGCCGAGGTTATCGACCTCGCCACGCTCAAGCCCTACGATGAAAACACCGTGCTCAGGTCGGTCGCAAAGACCGGGCGCTGCGTCATCGTGCACGAGGCCGCGCACACCGGCGGATTTGGCGCGGAGATCGCAGCCATGATCGCCGAGCGCGGACTATCCTCGCTGCTCGCACCCGTGACCCGCGTCACCGGCTACGACACGATCATTCCGATGGCCCGCCTCGAGCAACGCTACATGCCGTCGGTCGGACGCATCGTGACCGCAGCGCGAAAGGCGTGCCAGTACAACTGAACACCAACGGACCTTGTGCCATGCGCCAGTTTACGTTGCCGGACCTTGGTGAAGGTCTTGAAGAAGCGGAGATCGTCACCTGGTACGTCAACGAGGGCGATCACGTCGTGACCGATCAGCCGCTCGTTTCGGTCGAGACCGACAAGGCGGTGGTCGAGATACCGGCGCCGTCGAGCGGACGCATCGCGCGCCTGTTCGGTGCCAAGGGCGATATCGTGAAGGTCGGCGCGCCGCTCGTCGAGTTTGCCGAGGACGCCGGGCAGGACACCGGCACGATTGTGGGCGAACTCGACACCGGCGAGCAGCGGCCGGCGCCAGCAACTGCTTCGCCGCCCAGCGGGCAGGGAGCCCAAGTGTTTCCGGCAGTGCGCGCCCTTGCGCGCAAGCTTGACGTCGCGCTCGATCTCGTCGAGGCGACCGGGCCCGGCGGCACCATCACGCGGGCCGATGTCGAGAGGGCGGCGAAGCGGATGTCTCACAGCGGACCCGCCGAGCCGCTGCGCGGCTTGCGCCGCGCGATGGCCCAACGCATGACGGCAGCGCATGCGGAAATCGTCCCCGCGACGGTCACCGATGAAGCCGACATCGACGATTGGCGGCAGGGCGAGGACGTGACAATCCGCCTGGCGCGGGCGATCGCCGCCGCCTGCAAGGCAGAGCCCGCGCTCAATGCCTGGTATCATTCCGGTACGGGAGAACGGCGCCTGATCGAGCGCATCGATCTCGGCATCGCCGTCGACACCGGCGGCGGCCTGATCGTTCCCGTGCTGCGCAATGTCGCGGAGCGGAGCGTATCGGATCTGCGGGCCGGACTCGACCGTTTGCGAGCCGACGCAATCGCGCGCGCGATACCCCCGGAGGAGCTGCGCGGTGCGACGATCACGTTGTCGAACTTCGGCATGATCGGAGGCCGGTTTGCTAACCTAATCATCGTGCCGCCGCAGACGGCGATCGTCGGCGCCGGGCGGATTTCGGAGCGCGTGGTCGCGCTTCGGGGGCAGGTTGCGGTCCGGCGCACGCTGCCGCTATCGCTGACCTTCGATCATCGGGTGGTGACGGGCGGCGAAGCTGCCCGTTTCCTGGTTGTCCTCAAATCCGACGTTGAGAGCATTTCGTGACATCACTCATTCGCGAGACAGGCAGGAGCGTCACGGCTCCTGCCTCTGTCCCGCCGGTGCGTCGACGAGGAAGGCCTCGTCGACGGGTACGCCGAGCGCCGTGACCAGCCGGTTGGTTTCGGCGGCCATGCCGACGATCGCCAGCATTTCCTGATATTCGGCGTCGGTCATGCCCTTGGCGCGGGCGCTCGCGGTGTGCGAGTGAATGCAATAGCTGCAGCCGTGTGCCACCGAGACGGCGACGTAGAGCATCTCCTTGACCTTCGGATCGAGCGCGCCCGGTGCCATCACCTCCTTGATGCTCTCCCAGGTCCGCCGCAGGGTCTTCGGATCATGCGCCAGCGCGCGCCAGAAATTGTTGACGAAGTCCGAGTTCCGCGTCTTGCGGATGTCGTCGAAGACGGCGCGTGCCTCCGCCGAGAGTTCGTCGTCGGAAAGCAGTTTTACGGTGGCCATGGCTTGTCTCGCCGGTTCGGTTTGCAGCAGCGATCATATCACGGCCGGTCGGCCCGTCCGGTCACGATCGGGAAACGAGACGAACGTGGGTGGTGCACCGCCTACGATTGCGTCTGGCTCTGCCACTGTCCGGGGCGGCCGGCCTGATCGACCTTGACCGCGACCGTCAGCGTCTCGTTGCCGCCGCCATAGCGGGTGCCGCGGACCGGGGCGGCGCCGAGATAGTCGAGGCCGATCGCGACGCGGGCATGGGCGTCGGTGGTGCAAATGCCGTTGGCGGCGTCGAAGCCGACCCAGCCGAGATCGGGCACGAAGGCCTCGGCCCAGGCGTGGCCGGCCTGCTGGTTGACCATGCCATCGGAGCGCAGGAAGTGGCCGGAGACGAACCGCGCCGGAACGCCACCGGCGCGCGCGCAGGCGATCAGGATGTGCGCGTAGTCCTGGCAGACGCCGCGCTTCAGCGCGAACGCCTCGGCGGCCGAGGTGGCGCTGTTGGTCGGGTCCTCGTCGAAGGTCATGTGCTCGTAGATCTGCGCCATCAGCGCGTGCAGGAAGCCGAGCACGTCGCCGCCGGCCTCGGTGCGCAGCTCGCGCACGATGACCGTCATCGCCGGGTTGAGGTCGGTCAGCGATGTGGCGCGAAGGAACAGGCTCGGCGGAAACCGCTCGTCGGTGCCCTTCAGGACGCCGCCGGTGTCGTGGGTCTCGACCAGGCCTTCGCAATGGATCGTGAGGTCACTGATCGAACCATGCGTCAGCACATGGGTGACGTTGCCGAAAGCGTCCTCATGGGTGTCGAGCCGGGAATCGGTCGAGACGTCGATCTGCCAGTCCGCGACATATTGGCCATCATGGCTGCCGGGCGTCATCCGCAGAATCTGGATCACGCCCGAGGCCGCCGGCTCGTAGCGATACGTGGTGGTATGGGCTATCCGCAGGCGCATGGCTCAACCGGAGTTCAGTCGGTTTTTCGGGGCATGACGTCTTTCGTCCTAATTGGCCGCGAAAGCAAGACGTCGATGGCCGGGACACCCATGCGAAGACGCGCTTCGCGCTTTTGGCCCCGCCATGACGACAATTTGAGCGTTTTTCGGCCGTATCGGTTAGATCAGGTACTGCTTGGTGATGATCTCACCCAGCCGTGAGTTGTCCGCGATGAACTCCTGGATGAATTCGTGCACGCCGTGCTGGAAGATATCGTCCATGTTGCTGTGCTCGAGCCGGTTCCTGATGCCGCGGGCATGGCGTTGCGAGGCGCCCTGGCGGCCATAGGCGACGCCGATCTGGTCGAGGTTGCGCACGAGGTTGCTGTAGCAGCTGGCAAGCGAGCGCGGCAGCGTATCGTTGAGGATCAGGAGGTCGGCGATCAGCCAGGGCTTCAGGGTTTCCCGGTAGACCCAGTGATAGGCGGTCGTTGCCGACACCGAGCGCAGGATCGAGGTCCACTGGTAGTAATCCAGCGGGCCGCCGACATGCTCCTCCTCGGGCAACAGCATGTGATACTTCACGTCGAGAATCCGCGCGGTGTTGTCGGCGCGCTCGAGATGGACCCCGAGCCGCGAGAACCAGTAGGCGTCGTTGCGCAGCATGGTGCGGTAGGCCGAGCCGTCGAAGCGCAGCGAGGTCTCCTGCACGAAGCGCAGGAATTTGGCCAGCTCCTCGCGGTTGGCGGGACCCTTGTTCCAGACCGCCTGCAGCTCGATCCAGGCCGAATTGATGGTGTCCCACATCTCGGATGTCAGCGCGGTGCGCACCGAGCGTGAATTGAGCCGCGCCGCCTCGATGCAGTTCTTGATCGAGGACGCATTTTCCGACGAGAAGGAGAGATATTCGATGACGTTCCGCTCGTTGGCTTCCTCATAGTGAACGTAGAAGCTCGCGCCGACGCCGGCGGTGAGCAGTGCGGAATCCCACTCATTGGTCTTGCCGACATAGGCCGCGGGCAGCGCGGTGACGCGCAACGTCGCATCGATGGTGCGCGCCAGATATTCGGCGCGTTCGACGTAACGGGCCAGCCAGAACAGGTTTTCGGCGGTGCGCGACAGCATGCTTTCAACTACTCGCTCAGTATCCAGGTGTCCTTGGTGCCGCCGCCCTGGCTCGAATTGACGACGAGCGAGCCTTCCTTCAGCGCGACGCGGGTCAGCCCGCCGGGCACGATGGTGGTGTGGCTAGAGCCGGTCAGCACGAACGGGCGGAGGTCGACATGGCGCGGCGCAAGCCCCTTGTCGGTGCAGGTCGGGCAGGTCGACAGCGCCAGCGTCGGCTGGGCGATGAAGCCCTCGGGCTCGCGCTTGAGCTTGTCGCGGAACGCCTCGATCGTCGCCTTGGTGGCGGCGGGACCGATCAGCATGCCGTAGCCGCCCGAGCCGTGCACTTCCTTGACGACGAGGTCGGCGAGGTTGTCGAGCACGTAGGACAGGTCCTGCGGTTCGCGGCAGCGCCAGGTCTGCACGTTCTTAAGGATCGGCTCTTCGCTGAGGTAGAACTTCACGATGTCAGGCATGTAGGAATAGATCGCCTTGTCGTCGGCGATGCCGGTGCCAACCGCATTGGCGAGCGTGATGTTGCCGGCGGCGTAGGCCGACATCAGTCCGGGGACGCCGAGCGCGGAATCCGGACGGAAGGTGAGGGGATCGAGGAAATCGTCGTCGACGCGGCGATAGATCACGTCGACCCGCTTCAGGCCCTCGGTGGTGCGCATGAACACCTCGTCGTTCTTGACGATGAGGTCGCGCCCCTCGACCAGCTCGATGCCGAGCTTGTCGGCGAGAAAGGAGTGCTCGTAATAGGCCGAGTTGTAGACACCGGGTGTCATCAGCGCCACCGTCGGCTCGGCGGACGCGCTGTGCGGCGCGACCGAGCGCAGCGCCGACAGCAACTCGTCCGGATAACGCTCCACGGGCGCGACGCGGTGCCGCGCGAACAGGTCCGGAAACAGCCGCATCATGATCTCGCGGTTTTCCAGCATGTAGGACACGCCGGACGGCGTGCGCGCATTGTCCTCCAGCACGATGAAATTGTCGGGATCGGTGCGGATGATGTCGATGCCGGCGATGTGGACGTAGATGTCGTGCGGCACGTCCTGGCCGTTCATCTCCGGACGGAACACCGGGTTCTGGAAGATCAGGTCCTCGGGGATGACGTTGGCGCGCAGGATGTCGCGCCCGTGATAGATGTCCTTCAAGAACATGTTGAGCGCGAGCACGCGCTGCTTGAGGCCCTTCTCCAGCAGCGTCCACTCGGTCGCCGACATGATGCGGGGGATGACGTCGAAGGGGATCAGCCGCTCCTGGGCCTCGGCATCGCCATAGACCGCGAAGGTGATGCCGATCCGGCGGAACAGCAGCTCCGCTTCCTGGCGTCGATATTCGAGCGCATCCGGCGGCGTCTCTTTGAGCCAGCGGGAGAGCTCCTGGTAGGCCGGGCGGAGATCCTCGCCGAGGCCATTCATCTCATCGAACGCGACTGCCATATAGCCCGACTGCCCTCCCAAGCCATGTGACACAGTGCATGACTTGATGGGATGGTAGCAAGGGGCGGGCCAGCGCGATATGCATTGGCTTGCGGCATTTGCTATGGGTGAGGTGGAAGGCCTGCCCGAAAAACCGGCTGAGGTCTGCTTAATTCGGCGGCAAAACCCCGTGACATCAAGGCATTGGATCGGCAATGTCAGGGGATCAAGTTAGGGAATGAGACCATGAGCGAGATCGTCACGGCGGGGATATTGGTGATCGGCGACGAGATCCTGTCCGGCCGGACCAAGGACAAGAATATCGGCTTCATCGCCGAATACCTGACCAACATCGGCATCGACCTGAAGGAGGTCCGCGTCGTCGCCGATGACGAGGCCGACATCGTCTCCGCCCTTGATGCGCTGCGGCATAGGTACACTTACGTGTTCACCACCGGCGGCATCGGGCCGACCCATGACGACATCACCGCCGACAGCGTGGCGAAGGCGTTCGGGGTCGATATCCACCATCACCCCGAGGTGGTGGCGCGGTTCAGGGAGCGCTGGAGCGAGCAGGACCTCAACGAGGCCCGGCTCCGCATGGCCCGGGTGCCTGACGGCGCCGAACTGATCCAGAGCGCGACCATCCTGGCGCCGGGCTTCAAGCTCGGCAATGTCATCGTGATGGCCGGCATCCCCACCATCATGCAGGCGATGATGGATATCGTGGCGCCGACCCTGAAGTCCGGCGTGCGGATGCTGTCGGACTCGGTTCGCGCCGACGCAAGGGAAGGCGATATCGGCGGCCCACTGCGGGCGATCGCGGAAGCCAATCCCGACACCATCATCGGCAGCTATCCGTTCCAGGACGAGAACCAGAAGCCGAACACCAATCTCGTGGTCCGCTCGCGCGATCCGGAAAAGCTCGCCGCGGCGATGATCGCGGTGAAGGAGATGCTGAAGCAAGTGCAGGCCGCGCAGAAGAAGCCGGCGGGTTGAGACGATATGGTTGAAAGAAATTCCGAACCGAGTGCACAGGATCGGGCCGGCAGGCCGTTTCCGGTCTCGTGGGATCAATTCCACCGGGATTGCCGGGCGCTGACCTGGCGGCTCAACGAGGTCGGCCCGTTCCATGCGGTGATCGCCATCACCCGCGGCGGGCTGGTGCCGGCGGCGATCGTGGCGCGCGAGCTCGGCCTGCGGGTGATCGATACCGTCTGCGTCGCCAGCTACGACCACGACAAGCAGGGCGACCTGAAGGTGCTCAAGGGCATTTCGGAGCAGACCGCCAAGCTCGGCGGCGGCACCGGCAAGGGACTGTTGATCGTCGACGACCTCGTCGATACCGGCAAGACCGGCAGGCTGGTGCGCGAGCTTCTGCCGGACGCGCATTTCGCGACCGTCTATGCCAAGCCGAAGGGCCGGCCGCTGGTCGACACCTACATCACCGAGGTGTCGCAGGACACCTGGATCTTCTTCCCTTGGGATACCGCGCTGTCGTTCCAGCCGCCGCTCCGCGACGGGGCGGCGTGACGTCGTCGTCATTCCGGGGCGCGTCGAAGACGCGAACCTCAGGTGCGCTGTTGCGCACCGGGGAATCTCGAGATTCCGGGTTCGATGCTTTGCATCGCCCCGGAATGACAGCGACGAACGGTCGGATTTGCCATGCCCCTGCAAAACCGCGTCACGCCCACCGGCGACATCGTCGCCTCAGAACATCGCGGCACCTTCACCGGCAATCGCGGCATCATCCACGATCCCGCGACGCGCACGCTTCTGAACAAGCGCTGGTCGAGCCCGGCGTGGCTCACCTGCGTCTGCGAGTTCAGGGGACGGCGGCGCAAGGTGATGAGCCGGCAGAGCTGGACCGAGCTGTTCTTCCTCGATGAGGCCACCGCGTTTGCGGCCGGACACCGGCCCTGCTTCTACTGCCGCCGTGACGATGCCAAGCGGTTTCGCGGCTGCTGGGAGCAGGGCAACGGCGTGAGCGATCTCAGCGCCAAGGCGATGGACGCGGTGCTGCACGCCGAGCGGCTCGACCGCGGCAAGAAGCGGCTGCATCCGCTGCCGATGCGATTGCGCGACTTGCCCGACGGGACGATGGTGCAGGCGAGCGGGGACAGCTACCTCGTCGCCGACGGCGCCGCGTTGCACTGGTCGTTCGCCGGTTACAGCCGGGCCGACGTACCCGAGCCGGCCATGCTGCTGACGCCGCCATCGACGGTGCGCGCCTTCCAGGCCGGCTACCGGCCGGTGCTGCATCCGAGCGCGATAGCCGTTCTGGGTTGATCGGCCGGCGTCATCCTTACGCCAGCCGCTGCCGCGCCAGCTTGGCACCGGCGCCCAGCGCGATCAGCTTGGCTTCCGCGATGTCCCGCCGCATCGGCGCCATGCCGCAATTGGTGGTCGCGATGATGTTGCCCTTCGGCACGTGCTTGGCGACCGCCTCGATCACCTTGACGACGTCCTCAGCGGTCTCGATCTCGTCGCTGGCGACGTCGATCACGCCGGCCTGCACGATCTTGCCGGGGAGCGCCGCCAGCAATTCGATCGGCACCTTCGAGTTGCGGCATTCGATCGCGACCTGCTGGATCGTACTCTTGTCGATGACCGGGAAGGTCTCCTCGTATTGCCGCCACTCGCCGCCAAGCGTCTGCTTCCAGTCGGTGTTGGCCTTGATGCCGTAGCCGTAGCAGATGTGCACGGCGGTGGCGCAGGTCAGGCCTTCGGCGGCGCGCTCCAGGGCCTTGATGCCCCAGTCGCGCACTTGGTCCATGTAGACGTTGAAGGCGGGCTCGTCGAACTGGATCATGTCGACGCCGTCGGCCTGCAACGCCTTCGCCTCCTGATTCAAAAGCTCGGCGAAAGCGAAGGCCATCTTTACGCGGTCGCCGTAATATTTGTCGGCGATGGTATCGATGATCGTCATCGGGCCGGGCAGGGTGAATTTCAGCCGGTTCCTGGTGTGCGCGCGGGCCGCACGGGCCTCGCCCTCGTGGACGCGTCCCTTGAGCTGCAGCGGTGCGACCACCTGCGGCACCATCGCCTTATAGCGGTCCTTGCGGATGCCCATCTCGACCTTGTGCGCGAAGTCGATGCCCTCGATCCGCTCCAGGAAGCCGTGCACGAAATGCTGGCGCGCCTGCTCGCCCTCGGTGACGATGTCGACGCCGGCATCTTCCTGCAGCTTGACCGCGAGCACCGTGGCATCGCGCTTGGCGCGGGCGAGCTCGGCGCCCTCCGACTTCCAGGGTGCCCACAGCATGTTCGGCTCCGCCAGCCATTCCGGCTTCGGCAGCGAGCCTGCGATCGTGGTTGGAAACAGCATGGGTGCCTCCTGTTGGGTTCTGATTGAGCGCCTGTGTGCCATGTCCTAAGGTGGAGGTACAGAACAACAAAAGTCTTTGTGACGGGGAATAGAACGCCGATGATCGACCTGCACTACGCGCCGACGCCGAACGGCTGGAAGATCTCGATCATGCTGGAGGAACTGGGGCTGCCCTATAAGGTGATCCCGGTGAACATCCGCGCCGGCGAGCAGTTTCGACCCGAATTCCTGGCGATCAGCCCGAACAACCGGATCCCCGCCATCGTCGACCATGCGCCCGCCGACGGCGGCGGGCCGTTCCCGGTGTTCGAGACCGGCGCGATCCTGATCTATCTCGCCGACAAGGCCGGCCGTTTCCTGTCGCGGGAGCTGCGTGCGCGGTCGAACGTCATCCAATGGGTGATGTGGCAGATGGGCGGCCTCGGGCCGATGCTCGGCCAGCACGGCCATTTCGCGCTCTATGCGGCCGAGAAGATTCCCTACGCGATCGAGCGCTACCGCGACGAGACGGCGCGGCTCTACGGCGTGCTCGACCGCCAGCTCGGCAACACCGGCGCCTATATCGCCGGCGACGACTATTCGATCGCCGACATCGCCTGCTTTCCCTGGACCATGACCCACAAGGCGCAGGGCTTCACCCTCGACGATTTCCCGAACATCAAGCGCTGGTACGCGACGGTGCGCGCCCGGCCGCAGGTGCAGGCAGGGCTTGCGATCGGAAAATTCGTCAAGGAGCCGTTTGACGAGGAATCACGCAAGAACATGTTCGGCCAGCGTGCGAAGGAATTGGTCGAGAAGAAATGATGCCCGTTATTCCGTGGCGCGACACAGTCGCGAGCTCTGCGCCTTGCGGCGTATCCCGGAATGACGAGAATGAATGCGGAAAAGACAAAGGGAAACGCCATGATCGAATTCTTCTTCGACTGCTCCAGCCCGTGGACCTATCTCGCCTGGCACAACATCCAGCCGATCGCGAAGGAGTTCGACGCGCCGATCACCTGGCGGCCGATCCTGGTCGGCGGCATCTTCAACACCGTCAATCCGTCGGTCTACGCTCAGCGCGAGAAGCCGGTGCCGCTGAAGGCGCGCTACATGAAGAAGGATCTCACCGACTGGGCGCGCTCGGCCGGCCTTGCGATCAAGATGCCGCCGACCGTGTTCCCGGTGAACAGCGTCAAGGCGATGCGCGGCTGCATCCTTCTCGGCAACGAGAAGATGGTGCCGTTCGCCCGCGCGGTGTTCGAGGCCTATTGGGGCGACGACAAGGACATCTCGCAGGATGCGGTGCTGACCGAGATCTGCACCAAGCTCGGGATCGATCCGGCGCAGTTCCTTGCCGGCATCGGCGACCAGGCGATCAAGGATCAGCTCAAGGCCAACACCGAGGAGGTGATGGCGCGTGGCGGCTTCGGCTCGCCGACGATCTATCTCGACAAGACCGACATGTATTTCGGCAACGATCGCTTGCCGCTGATCCGCGAGGCGCTGGCGCGCCTCAAGGCGCGGGCTGCCTGATGCCGAAAGCCGTCGTTTGCCGCGAGCTCGGGCCGCCCGAGCGCCTGCAGCTCGAGAACTTTGCCTCGGTGCCTTTGCAGCCGGGCCAGGTGCGCGTTGCGATCCGCGCCGCCGGGATCAATTTCCCCGACATCCTGATGGCCGCCGGCGAGTACCAGCTCAAGCCGCCGCTGCCGTTCACGCCGGGCTCGGAAGCCGCCGGCGATGTCGTCGAGGTCAATGGCGCATCCGGTGTCGCCGTCGGCGACAAGGTGATCGTCAAGATGCGTTTCGGCGCCTATTGCGACGAGACGGTTGCAACGCCGTCGCAGCTCGTGCCGGTGCCGTCGACTTTCGACTACGCAGAAGGCGCGACCTTCCTGGCCGCGCACGGCACCGCCTATCATGCGCTGATCGATCGCGGGCAGATCAGGCCGGGCGAGGCGCTGCTGGTGCACGGCGCCGGCGGCGGTGTCGGGCTTGCCGCGGTCGAGATCGGCAAGCTGCTCGGCGCCACCGTGATCGCCGCGGCCTCGAGCGAGGAGAAGCTTGCGATCGCCAAGGCGCGCGGCGCGGATCATCTCGTGCTCTATGCGCGCGAGCCGTTCCGCGATGCGGTCAAGCGCCTCACCGACGGTCGCGGCGCCGATGTCGTGTTCGATCCTGTCGGCGGCGAGGTGTTCGAGAACTCGATGCGCTGCATCAACTGGGGCGCGCGGATTCTCGTCGTCGGCTTCACCGGCGGCATCGGTCTTGCCCGCACCAATCTGTTGATGATCAAGGGCGCGAGCGTGCTCGGCGTTCGCGCCGGCGAGGCGGTGCGCAAGGATCCCGCGCTCGGCGAGGTCAGGTTCAAGGCGCTGAGCGAATGGGCCGAGGCCGGCCGGGTGCGGCCGAACATCTCGCACCGGCTGCCGCTGGAAGACTATGCGAAAGCGATGCGGCTGTTGATCGAGCGCAAGGCGATCGGGCGTGTGGCGCTGCTGACGAGGCCGTGAAACCACAGAGCTGTCGGGCAGGCGGCTTGCCAGTGTCCGCCGTGCACCGATAGCGCTCAAATTCTGCAGTGCAGCCAAATGACGCGATGGGCCTGGCGTTCAAGGAATCGAACCCGGGTCCGCCGCGTGATATCCTCTGCCGGCTGAGTGTCGTTGCAGGGGGAGGATGACATGCGTATCGCTGTGATGGCGGCCGGTGCCCTCGGCGGTTATTTCGGAGCACGTATGGCTGCGGCAGGGCACGACGTGTTCTTTATCGCACGCGGCTCCAACCTCGAGGCGATCAGGAAAAACGGTCTCAAGGTCGAGAGTGTGCTTGGCAATCTTCATTTGCCTGAGCCCAACGCGACCGATGACCCTGCCACGGTCGGCCCGGTCGATATCGTTCTGTTCGCGGTCAAGCTTTGGGACAGCGAGACGGCAGCCAGGTCGTCTCTCCCTCTGGTCGGACCCCGCACCCGGGTGATCCCATTGCAAAACGGGGTCGATAGTGCGGAGAGGATCGCCCCGATTCTCGGCGCCGACAACGTGGTCGCCGGAAGTGCCTATATTGCTACGGTGCTGTCCGCGCCTGGCGTCGTCACCCACACGAGCCAGTTCGCGCGCATGGTCTGCGGCCGAACCGACGGCAAGCCCGATGAGGGCCTCAAAGCCTTTGCCGACGCCGCTCAGGCGGCCGGGATCGACATCTCGGTGTCCGACGGGATCGACCGGGAGCGCTGGCAGAAATTCGTATTTCTCGTCGGACTATCAGGCGCGACCGCAACGACTCGCCAGCCGCTGGGGCCGATCCTGGCCGACCCGGATACGCGGGCGTTCTTTTACAGCCTGATGAGCGAGGTGGTAGCGGTCGGTCGTGCCAGGGGCGTTCCGATTCCGGAGAATTTTGCCGAGGACCGAATGAAATTCGCGGAAGCCTCGCCGCCCACCTTCAAGGCTTCCATGCTGCACGATCTCGAACGCGGCAACCGGCTCGAACTCGACTGGCTCGCCGGAAAGGTGGTGGAGTTCGCCCGCCCGCTTGGCATTCCGACGCCGGCCAACAATGCGGTCTATGCCATGCTCAAGCTGCACAGGATGGGTAACGCCGACGCCTAGTCCACCTGACGATTTGTGCTGAATTTGCCTTCCTGCAAGAACGCGATGGTCTGCGCGATCGCATCGGCGTTGCGCACCAGCCAGGGATGCGAGGTGCGGATCACAATGTGATCGGCCATACCCTCGAGCCTGGTGTTGGCGACCGACACCCGGCCGTCATGCGGCCGCGGCAAGCCGATGGAGGTGATCGGATAGACCGAGCGGTTGCCGGCGATGATGCCGGCGGAATAATCGATCGGCGGCAGCAGCGCGCTGGTCGCGGCATCGCGGCGGGTGACGAGCTGCTGGCCGGCCGGGCCGAAATAGGCGCGATAAGCCGCGATGTTCTTCAGGCGGTCGGCGATCTCGCTGCCGCCGTTCGGCGTGCCCAGCATCACGACGCGGCCGAGCCGCGCCGGGCGATGCCTTGCCAGATAGACGCGTGCCAGAAGCCCGCCCATGGAATGGCAGGCGAAATGCACGGAGCCATGGAGGTTGCGCGCGAATTGATCAAGCGAAGGATGGATGTCCTCGGCCAGCGCGTCGAGTGGCTTGCGCCGGCTGTCATAGTCGAGATTGAGGGTGGCAAAGCCGACAGCCCTCAGCGCCAGCTCCATCCTGCGAAACGAGCGCGCCGTCCTGCTGATGCCGTGCAACAGGACGACGCCGTCAAGCGTGGACGCCGCTTGACGCCGTTCGCTCACTTATAGTCGCGCTCTTGCCACCACGGGAAATAGTCGGGCATGTCCGACGACACCTTGTTCTTGAACTGCGCGGGGCGCTTTTCCAGGAACGACACCACGCCTTCCTTGACGTCGTCGGAGCGGCCGCGGGCATAGATGCCGCGGCTGTCGACCTTGTGCGCCTCCATCGGATCGTCGGCTCCCATCATGCGCCACATCATCTGGCGGATCAGCGCCACCGATACCGGCGCGGTCTTGGCCGCGAACTCCTTGGCGAGCGCACGCGCGGTGGGCAACAGATCGTCCGGCGGCACCACCTTGCTGACGAGCCGGCCGGTGAGCGCTTCCTGCGCCGGGAAGACGCGTCCGGAGTAGCACCATTCCAGCGCCTGCGAGATGCCGACGATGCGCGGCAGGAACCAGCTCGATGCGGCTTCCGGCACGATGCCGCGCTGGGAGAACACGAAGCCGAACCGCGCGGCGTCGGAGGCGATGCGGATATCCATCGCAAGCTGCATGGTGACGCCGATGCCGACTGCCGGGCCGTTCACAGCGGCGATCACCGGCTTCAGGCACTTGAAGATCCGCAGCGTCACTTGCCCGCCGCCGTCGCGCACCTGCGGATCGCTGTAGTCGACGCTGCCGTCGGCATTGCGCTTGACCGGACCGCGCCGTGCATCGCGGTCGAACGTGTTGGCACCGGAGGAGAGATCGGCGCCGGCGCAGAAACCGCGGCCCGCACCTGTCACGATGATGGCCCTGACGTCGTCGTCCTTGTCGGCTTTGTCGAACGCGTCGATCAGCTCCTGCTGCATCGTGGCGTTGAAGGCGTTGAGCTTGTCGGGCCGGTTCAGCGTGATGGTCAGGATCTGCTCGGCGACCTCGTACTTGATCGTCTCATACGCCATGGGGATGATTTCCTCTCGGTTTTCTTGAATGAACGGCGCTGGCGCGCGTCTCCATCCAGTTAACCCGGCAATCATCCCTTGTGAAGAAGAGGGATGCGCGGGCCTGGCTCCGCGCATCCCGACTTGCGTTGAGGCGCTGCTTTACTTCTTCGGCGGCGCGGGCCACGGCTTCTGCGGGCCGCGCAGGCCTTCGAACGCCTTGCCCATGCCGAGCACGCCGATGTCGTCGAAGCGGCGACCGATGATCTGGACGCCGATCGGAAAGCCCTTCTTGTCGTAGCCGGCGTTGATCGCGGTCTGCAGTTCGGATTGCGCCAGCAGGAAGTTGCGCTTGGCGTCGATCGCCGCGCGCAGCGAGGCGAAGTCGGAGGCCAAGCGGTCTTAGGAAGACAAATATGTCTGGCAACTCCTTGGCTCACAGAACGACATGGCTACGATCCGACTTCAATTTCGCGGCGGCCGCGCGGATCGCCATCGTCTGGTTGAAGCCGCGCACCACATCGACGCCGGAGAGCTTTGCGCCGGCCTCTGCCCAGTTGAGGATGTAGGGCAGGGTCTTGCCGCGGTTGGCCTGCGACAGTTTCGAAAGCTCATCCCAGGTCCGGGCGCGCCAGAAATTGTCGAGCCCCTCAAGCATCTCGGGCCTCAGGATGCCGTCGATCTCGGTGATGACGGCGCCGGCGGATTCGAACGCCTTCGCCGCCTTGACGACCACCTCGCGAACCTCCTTCTCGACCTTCTGGCCGGAGCCGGCATCGAGCATCAGCCCGATGCGCAGCTTGCGCGGCGACTTCTCCAGCGCCTTCCAGTTCACTTCCAGCGCCGGCAGGCTCATGCCGTCGCGGCGATCGGGACGCGACAGCACGCTCATCATCAGCGCAGCGTCATCGACGGTGCGGGTCATCGGACCGGCGACGCGGCCGACATAGGGCGGGTCGACCGGCACGCGGCCGAGGCTCGGCTTCAATGCGACGAGGCCGCACCAGTTGGCCGGCAGTCGCACCGAGCCGCCGATATCGGTGCCGAGATGCAAGGGACCATAGCCGGCGGCACCTGCCGCGCCCGCGCCGGCGCTCGAGCCGCCGGGGTTCCTGCTGACATCCCAGGGATTGCGGGTCAGGGGATGGAACGACGACAGGCCCGACGACAGCATGCCGTAGTCCGGCATCGTGGTCTTGGAGAAGATCACGCAGCCGGCCTCGCGCAGCCGCGCCGCAGGCGGTGCATCCTTCTCCGCGGGCGCCAGCGTGACGCTCGCCGCGCCCAGCGGCACCGGCTGGCCTTTGGTGGCGACATTGTCCTTGATGGTGGCGGGAACGCCATCGAGCGTGCCGGCCGGCTCGGCTTGCTGCCAGCGCTCGGTCGAGGTCTTGGCGACCTTCCGCGCCCCTTCCGGGTCGTACAGATACAGCGCCTTGATGTGCGGCTCCCAGGTCGCGACCTGGGAGATGATTTCCTCCAGCACCTCGGACGGCGAGAACTGCTTGGCACGATAGCCGGCGAGCAGGTCGACGGCGGAGAGATCGTGCAGCGACGTGATGGCGTCCCCTTTGGGCTTATGCATGCGCACCTGCCGGCATGCGTTTCTCGATGATGCGGGCGAACATGCTGGCGCCGATCGGCAGGATCTTGTCGTCGAGAACGTAACCGGGATTGTGAACGGGCACGGAGCCGTCATGGCCGACCCAGAAATACGCGCCGGGAATGGCCTGCATCATGTCGGCGAAATCCTCGCTGCCCATCTTGGGCGTCGAGCGCGTGATCACCTTGGCGGGGTCGACGACGGTGCGCGCGACTTCCTCGACGACGCGGGACTGCTCTTCCTGATTCACCAGTACGCTGAAGCCGTCGCGGATCTCGACCGAGATTTCGGCGCCATATGCCGCCGCAAAGCCGGCGGCGATTTCGCGCATGCGCTTGCGGATCAGCTCACGGATCTCGTCGGAGAAGCAGCGCACCGTGCCGCACATCCAGGCTTCGCCGGGAATGACGTTGTACGCCGACCCGGAATGGATCTGCGTGATCGACAGCACCGCAGCCTGCAGCGGATCGACGTTGCGGCTGACGATCGACTGCAACGCCTGTCCGAGCGTCATGGCGATCACGACGGCGTCCTTGGAGCGCTCCGGCATCGCGCCATGCGCGCCGTAGCCCTGGATCTTGATGTCGAAGAAGTCGGCTGCCGCCATTGCCGGGCCCGGCAGGATGGCGATCTCGCCATGGTTCAGGTCGGGTGCGTTGTGCAGGCCATAGACCTCGTCGCAGGGGAACTGCTTGAACAGGCCGTCCTTGATCATGGCGCGGGCGCCGCCGAGGCCTTCCTCGGCCGGCTGGAAGATGAAGTGCACGGTGCCGTCGAAATTGCGGGTCTCGGCGAGATAGCGCGCCGAGCCGAGCAGCATCGTGGTGTGGCCGTCATGGCCGCAGCCGTGGAAGCGGCCGGGGATGGTCGAACGCCACTTCAGATTGGTGTTCTCCTCCATCGGCAGCGCGTCCATGTCGGCGCGCAGGCCGATCTTCTTGGAGCCGCTGCCCTTGCCCTTGAGCACACCGACCACGCCGGTGCCGCCGAGGCCGCGATGCACCTCGATGCCCCAACTCGTCAGCTTGTCGGCGACGATGCCTGAGGTGCGGACCTCCTCGAAGCCGATCTCGGGATGCGCATGCAGATCCCGTCTGATGGCGGTGAGTTCGTCGGCAAAACTGTCGATGCGCTCAATGGTCGGCATGATCTCTCTATCCGTTTGTGCGTGATGGGGAGGTGGGTGTGAAAGCAGGGCCGTTCGGCTTGATACGAATGCCGGGACGCAGATGTTTCCACGGCAGCGTGGCGGTATCGGCGGGCATCGCGCCGGGAGCGGCGCAAATCAGCAGTTTCTCGGCGATCGGCTCGAAATCGGCGCGGAAGTGCACCGAGCTCTTGTTGACCAGGATCTTCTGTGCCGTCGGCTCGATGCCGACATACCGGTACATCGCCTGGTCGGCAAGCTGGGCCTTGTAGGAGCCGACCACGACGCGGACGTCGCCGACCCGCAGGCAGGCCGAGGGACCCATATCCATGTCGCGGCCGCCGAAATAGGGACCGGGAGCCACGAATTTGCCATCCGAGAGCTGTTCGACGACAAAAGTCTCCCGGTATGGCGCGTCGCCGGGAATGCCGGACTTGCCGCCGAGCTCGAGCGTGACTGATGCCCCGACACCGGCGGTGTGCGCGGCCTTCGCGGACTGCGGATCATAGATCACGCCGGTTGCGGCACTCGCTCTGTTGCGCACCAGCGCGCGCAGCATGCCTGTGGTGTCGGAATCGCCGCCGGCGCCGGGATTGTCCTGGGTGTCGGCGATGATGATCGGCTTGCTGGACGATTTCGCCAGTTCCATCGCCAGCCGCACGCCGTCGTCGGGCGAATAGATCCGGCCGTCGAAATCATCCTCATGGCTCTCGACCAGGGCGACGACCTTGTCGGCGGCTGCATCCGCTTCGGCCTGGGTCCGGCCATAGGCGAACACGCTCGGTCCGCAATCCCTGAAATCGGCGGCCGGAAAGCCCGGCGCAAACGACAACGTCGGCACGGCGTCGCTCTCGAGCGCGGCGAGCTTTTGATAGATGCCTTTTGTGGGCTGGTCGTTGGTGCATTGCCAGCTGATCGGGATCAGGAACGGCAATTGCCGGAATGCCTTGGCGAAGCGCTGCCTGGACTTGAGCATCAGCGCCAGATGCCGGGCGCAGGCGCGGCCGGTTTCGGCCATGTCGACATGCGGATAGGTACGGTAGGCAATCAGCGCATCGGCATGTTCGATCATCTTCGGTGAGACATTCGCATGCAGATCGAGGCTCGCCACCAGCGGCAGGTCGTTGCCGATCGCCTTGCGCACGCGGGCCAGCGTCTCGCCTTCACCGTCGTCATGATGCTCGGTGACCATGGCGCCGTGCAGGTCGAGATAGACGGCGTCGATCGGTCCGGCCGCGGCGATGCCGTCGACCATTTCGGTCACGATCCGCTCGAACGCATCCTTGCTGACATGGGCCGACGGGCTCGCCGCAGCGAAGATCGTCGGCACCAGCTCCCAGCCATTGGCTTCCGCCGCCTCGACAAACCCGGCAAGGCCGACATTGATCTTGCGCATGACCTTGAGCACGTCTGCGCCACGTGTCATCGACGGCCAGCCGCCGCCATGCACGAAATCGTCATAGGTTGCCTTCGTCGGTGCGAAGGTATTGGTCTCGTGCAGGAAGCCGCCAACGGCAATGCGGGTCATCAAGTTGGTCTCGATACGTTTCTTCGATCATGATGCGATCACAACGACGCGCGTCATGATCTCATCGCGTTGGTTGGAGCGTGATCTCTGGGGAAGACCGGTGTCCACCGTCAGGGCCACGCTCTAGCGCGCGACGTTAAGCGTGTCGTCGCGCCAAGCGCAAGCCGTGGAGCACTTCCGGATTTGCATGCCCTATGGGCGTATTGAGGGCCCAAAGGTACGTCGTGAGGCTAAGGCTAAAGACTTAGGCCGTTGCCACGAGGCCTTCCGAAACCGGGCGGAAATTCGCAAAATCCCAGCCGCGTCCGGGCGCCGCATCGAGCAGCGCGCGGGTATAGGCCTGCTGCGGATTGGTCAGCACCTCAGCGGCCGGTCCCTGTTCCACGACGCGGCCATGCTGCATCACGGCGACGTCGTCGCAGATTTGTGCGGCGACGCGCAAATCATGCGTGATGAACAGCAGCGCGATGCCCAGTCGCCGCTGGATTTCGTCAAGCAGGTCCAGCACCTGCGCCTGCACCGAGACGTCGAGCGCGGACACCGCCTCATCCGCGACGAGCACGTCGGGATCGAGCGCCAGCGCGCGCGCGATCGCGATGCGCTGGCGCTGGCCGCCGGAGAACTGGTGCGGATAGCGCGAGATCGCGTCGGGCGGCAAATGGACGAGCTCGAGCAGCTCGCGCGCCCGCGCCAGCGCATCCTTGCGCGGCATGCCGTAATTGACCGGGCCTTCCGCGATGCTCTCGCCGACGGTGACGCGGGGATTGAGCGAACGGTAGGGATCCTGGAAGATGATCTGGATCTTCTGGCGATGCGGCTGCAGCAGCCGGCGCGACAGGTCGGAGATCTCGCGGCCGGCGAGGCGCACCCCGCCCGAGGTCGGATCGATCAGGCGGACGATGCAGCGCGCGACCGTCGACTTGCCGGAACCGCTTTCGCCGACGATGCCGAGCGTGCGGCCCTTGCGCAAGGTGAGGGTAACGTTACTGGCGGCGGCGACCTCGCGGGCTTTGCCGTACAGCGACCGCTCCCGGTAGACCTTGCTGAGCTCGTTGGCTTCCAGCACCACGGGCTCGGTCGTCTCCGGGCGCGGCGCGCGCGGCACCAGGCTCGGCACCGAGGACAAGAGGTTGCGGGTGTACTCCATCTTCGGATTGCGCAGCACGTCCTGCAACGGGCCGGTTTCGACAAGGCGGCCGTGTCGCATCACCGCGACGCGGTCGGCGATCTCGGCCACCACGCCCATGTCGTGGGTGATGAACAGAACAGCGGTGCCGTGATCGCGTTGCAGATCGCGGATCAAGGTGAGGATCTGCTTCTGCGTGGTGACGTCGAGCGCGGTAGTCGGCTCATCGGCGATCAGGAGTTTCGGCTCCAGAACCAATGCCATCGCGATCATGATGCGCTGGCGCTGACCGCCCGACAGGCGATGCGGGTAGGAGGAGAAGATGCGCTCGACGTCCGGCAGCCGGACATGCTCCATCATCGCCAAAATCTTCTGGCGCCGCGCGCGGGCGTCGAGATCAGTGTGGGCGCGCAGCACCTCGTCGATCTGGCGGCCGACCGGCACGACGGGATTGAGCGCGGTCATCGGCTCCTGGAAGATCATCGCCATCCGCGTGGCGCGGAGCTGGCGCAGCCGCCGGTCGCTGGCGGTGAGCAGTTCCTCGCCGACCAGTTTGACGCTGCCGCCGGACGGCACCAGCGTGCCCTTTTGCAGCAGGCCCATCACGGTGAGCGATGTCACCGACTTGCCCGAGCCGCTTTCGCCGACCAGGCAGAGCGTCTCGCTTTCACGGACCTGTAGCGACAGGTCGTCGATGATGCGATGCGCATCCGCCTTGCGGCCGAGACCGACGACGAGATTGTTGATGTCGAGGACGACGTTGGTCATGTCAGGTTCTCTTGGCGCGGCGACGGAATTTGTCCACTGTCATTCCGGGGCGATGCGAAGCATCGAACCCGGAATCTCGAGATCCCGGGTTCGGTGCTTCGCACCGCCCCGGGATGACGGCTTCAATTGGCATTGAAGCCGTCACTTGCCCTCACGCTGCTTCATGCGGGGATCGAGCGCGTCGCGCGCGGCGTCGCCGATCAGGTTGACGCTGAGAATCGCGATCGAGAGCAGCAGCCCCGGCCAGAAGATCAGCGACGGCTTGACCTGGAAATAGGCGCGGCCCTCGGCCATGATGTTGCCCCAGGTCGGCGTTTCCGGCGAGATGCCGGCGCCGAGGAACGACAGGATCGCCTCGGTCAGGATCGCGGACGCGCAGACATAGGTGCCTTGCACGATCAGCGGCGCGATGGTGTTCGGCATCAGATGCCGCCACATGATCTTCGGCAGGCTGGTGCCGAGCGAGATCGCGGCCTCGACATAAGGCTCCTCGCGTGCGGTCAGCACCACCGAGCGCACCAGCCGCGCCACGCGTGGGATCTCGGGGATGGTGATCGCAACCATCACGGTCCAGATGCTGGCACCCGACAGCGACACCACGGCGATCGCGAGCAGGATGGCGGGGATCGCCATCAAGCCGTCCATCACGCGCATCAGCACCGCATCGACCCAGCGGAAGAAGCCGGCGACGAGGCCGATCAGGAGGCCGATGGCGATCGAGCAGACGGCGGCGCCGAGCCCGATCACCAGCGAGATCCGTGCGCCGTAGATGATGCGCGACAACAGGTCGCGCCCATAGGCGTCGGTGCCGAGCAGATATTGCGCGCTCGACGGCTTCAGCCGCTGCGACGGCGTCAACAGCAGGGGATCGTGCGGCGCAAGGAGCGGCGCGAAGATCGCCATCAGGATGATGAGGGCGAGGCTGATCGTCGCAATCGCGATGATCGGCGTCGACGTCAGGAAGCCGAACTTGACGCGGAACGGCCGGGTGACGGGAATAGAGGATTCGGGAAGGGTTTCGATCGCCATTGCTCAGTACCGGATACGAGGATCGAGCAGGGTGTAGGCGAGGTCGATCAACAGATTGACCGCGACGTAGATACCCGACGTCAACAGGATCATCGCCTGGATCACCGGATAGTCGCGCGCCAGCACCGCATCGACGGTGAGGCGGCCGATGCCGGGCAGGTTGAACACGCTTTCGGTGACGACGACCCCGGAGATCAACAGCGCGAAGCCGGAACCGATCACGGTGATGACCGGCACGGCCGCGTTGCGCAGCGCATGGCGCAGCAGCACGCCGGTCTCGCCGATGCCCTTGGCCCGCGCCGTGCGCACGTAATCCTCGCCGAGCACATCGAGCATCGAGGCCCGCGTCATGCGCGCGATCAGGGCGACGTAGATGAAGGAGAGGGTGCAGGTCGGCAAGATGATGCGCTCAAAGAACGGGCCGAAGCCGGCCGAGATGCTCTTGAAGCCCTGCACTGGAACCCAGCGCAGATCGATCGCAAAGATCTGGATCAGTACATAGCCGATCACGAACACCGGCACCGAGAAGCCGAGCACCGACAGTCCCATCACGAAGCGGTCGATCCAGGTGCCGTGTTTCCACGCCGCGATCACGCCGAGCGGCACCGCGACCAGGATCGAGAGGATGATGGTGGCCAGCGCGACCGAGATCGACGGCTCGAGGCGCGGGCCGATCATCTCGAGGATCGGCTTGTTCGAGATCAGGGAGACGCCGAGGTCGCCGTGCAGCAACTTGGCGACCCAGGTATAGAACTGGATGTAGATCGGCTCGTTCAGACCAAGCGAGGTCCGAATGCGTTCAAGCTGTTCGGGCGTCGCGTTGTCGCCGGCGAGGATGGCGGCCGGGTCGCCCGGCGTCAGCCGCAGCAACAGGAACACGAAAAGAGCCACCACGCCCATCACGGGAATGGCGGCGAGGATGCGGCGAAGCAGATATCCGAGCAAATTTGATCCGTTGGGTTGTGGTCGATGAAGTCCCCAGCGGGACCGTTGCACACCAGACCGTAGCACAGATGGTAGCAGACTCACGGTAGAACTTGAGCAAGTCCCATGCCATCGGTGCTGCGGTTTTTGCGGTGCAGCTAATCAGTCCTGTTGGCCGCGATTATTCCTCCGGTGAAGTTCGAAGCAGTCCACTGGAAGGTGGATTGATTTCAGCTTTGCGCGCGTCGGCGGGCACATCGAGCCCGGCACCGAACGACGGCGCCATCGGCGGCGTGTCGAGGTCGCGCCAATCGTCGATCGCCTGGGCTACCATCTGCGCCGTCGCCGCCGACAGCGTCCAGCCGAGATGACCGTGGCCCGTGTTGTAGAACACGCCCGGAATCCGTCCGGCGCGAACCACCGGCATCATGTTCGGCATCATCGGGCGCAGGCCTGCCCAGGGCATGACTTTCGACGTATCGATCTTTGGGAAATGATGTCGCACCCAGTCCACCAGCGGTTGAATGCGATCGGCGCGAATGTCCCGGTTGAAGCCGTTGAACTCGGCGGTGCCGGCGACGCGGAAACGGTCGGCGCCGAGCCGGCTGGTGACGATCTTCGCAGCTTCATCGAGCAGGCTGACGGTTGGGGCCGCATTCCGGCTTTGCGGCGCATCGAGCTGCACCGTGATCGAATAACCCTTCACCGGATAGACGTTGACGCGGTCGTTGAGCAGGCTGGCGAAGTGGCGGCTCGCCACGCCGGCGCAAATCACGATCCCGTCCGCTTGCAATTGATGCCGCGTCGCGACCGCAGCATCATCTGAAGCAACTTCGTTCCAGCCGATGCGGAAGCCGTCATCGCCGCGTGCGATTGTGTCGACGTCGGCTTCATGGACAAAGCTCGCGCCACGGCGGATGCAGGCGTCGGCAAGCCCACGCGTGAATTTGTGGATATCGCCGGTCGCGTCCGACGGCGTGAAGAAGCCGCCATAGCAGGTTGTCTGCAGCGCGGGTTCGATGACGCGGATTTCGTCCGGGGTCACAGGTCGGCGGTCGAGCCCGCCTTGCTGCAGCAGCGTGTTGACCTTGAGGCCGGCCTCGAAGCCGGCCTTGTCGTGATAGACGTGCAGGATGCCGCGGCGCTCGAGATCGAAGGCGATGTTCTCGCGCTGTGCGATCGAGAACAGGTGCTTGCGCGCTTCGATTGCGAGCCGCGTGGTCTCGATGGTGTTGCTGCGATAGCGGCCGATGTGGCCGACGAACTCGCCGATCCAGGAATATTTGTGCCAGCTCGGCTTCGGGTTCATCAGCAGCGGCGCGTCGCTTCTGAGCATCCAGCGCAGACCCTTGAGGATGGTCGCAGCACTGTTCCAGACTTCGGCGTTGCTGGCGGAAAGCTGTCCGCCATTGGCGAACGAGGTTTCCATCGCGGCGTAGCGATGCCTGTCGAGGACAGTCACCTTGTAGCCGCGTTCAAGCAGGGCATAGGCCGTCGTTACGCCGGTGATGCCGGCGCCGATAATCGCGATATGTGGCATGATGGTCTTCAGGCTCCCGTGGGTTAGAGTCGCCGAACCACCGGTGAAACCGGCATTCGGCGCCCCATCTGTCACGGTACCTGAGAGCTTGATCCGCATCGGGCCGGGGCCAGAAGCGAACTATCCCCTTCGGTGGACGTCATGGCCCTTGATGTGCGGCCATGTTCGTCTCTCTCCAGATCGTCCTGACGATACGGTCCTTTTGCCTGAGAGTTTCCGGGGCGGTTGCTCCGTCGGCGCCGAAGGCAACAACACGAATGTTGTCGCTTCGATCTCTCCCGCATCGTCGCGTTGGACGGCCGGACCGTAGGCGAAGCCTTAAAAATGGACAAGGCTAAATTTCGATCCGGCAGTGCCAACGTGTTGTGCAGTGCAATCGATGTCAGTCCAGCGTCGCCAGCAGCGCCGCCATCAGGCGGCCGCGTTCGGCGAGGCTGTCGACCTCGATGTGCTCGTTGAGCGTATGTGCGTCGGCGCCGCGAACGCCGAGGCCGTCGAGCGTGGGGATGCCCATCGCGCCGGTGAAGTTGCCGTCCGAGCCGCCGCCGGCGCTGCCGTGTGGCAGATCGAGACCCATCGCCGCCGCAAGGCCTTCTGCCTTTTCATACAGCGCCATGGTGCCCGCATCGGGCTCCCACACCGGGCGGGTGACGCCGCGCGTCACCTTGAAGGTCACGTCGTTGGCGGTGCCCGACAGTGCCAGCATGCGCTCGACGCCACGGTCGAGATCGGCCTGGCGCTTGGCCATGCTGAGCGCTTCGCCGGTGCAGGTCGTCGCGACGCAATTGACCCACTGGCCGCCATGCACGATGCCGACCGAGAAGGTGCAGTCCTCGGTGGTCATGCCGTCGATGGCGATGATCTGCCGCGCCATCTCGCGGATCGCGGAACGCCCGGAAGACAGCGTCGCGCCGGCATGGCTGGGCTTGCCGGTAGCTTCCAGATTGAAGCGCGCGATCGCGTAGCGGCCGGTGACGACGCCGTTGTTCGGCCGACCGGGCTCCGGCACCAGCACGTATTTGTTGCGCGCGGCTTCCGCCTCGATGATGTCGCGCGTCGACGGCGTGCCGACCTCTTCATCGGGGGTGAACAGCACGGTAATCGGCAGCGGTGTCGTGAAGGAGGCGCGCGCCAACTGCCTGATCGCCTCGATCGACAGATAGTTGCCGCCCTTCATGTCGAAGATGCCCGGCCCGAAGCACTTGTTGCCCTCGCGCCGCCACTTCAGCTTTTCGATGGTGCCGACCGGGTGCACGGTGTCCAGATGGCCGGCGATCAGGATGCCGGGCTGGCCTTGTTTCGGATGGGGGAAACGGGCGCGGACGCAGCCCGCGAAGCCCTGGCGTCCGGCGATGCGCTCGATCGTCGCACCCATGATCGCCATCTCGCGGGCGGCGAGATCGAGCATGCGCTCGACCGCGGCCGCGTTCCAGGTCGGGCTTTCGCATTCCACCCAGTTGCGCAGGCCCTGCAGCATCGTTTCGGAATCAAAGGGGAGATTGGCGGGGTTCATCGTTGTTCTCTCTTGTTGTTCTGACGGCGCCGGCATCGCGCGCGCGTTACGAAAATCTCAGCCGACGATTTTGTAAAGCCAGAATCTGGCGTGCGGCCTCATTCGTTTGTGTACGTCCGATGCGACCTGAAACCGATTGACGCGCTTGGCGCTTGGTGCAAGTCTCGATTTCACAAGCCATACAGCATGTTAGTTCGCCTAAATAACGAACCGCATGCATAACGAATAAGCCGGCTTTGACCAGTTACACGTCAGGAGAGATTGCATGTTCCCTATCTCGCGTTGGAAACACCGCACGCTAGCGGCTGCGTTGACGGCGCTCGCGCTGTCGTTCGCACCGCAGGAATTGTCTTTCGCACCGCAGGCGATGGCCGCGGGCAAGACCATCACCGCGGTGATGCACTCGGATCTGCGCGTCATCGATCCGATCATGACCACGGCCTACATCACCCGCGATCATGGCTACATGATCTATGACACGCTGCTGGCGACGGATTCCAATTTCAAGATCCAGCCGCAGATGGCGGACTGGAAGGTTTCCGACGACAAGCTGACCTATACGTTCACGCTGCGCGACGGCCTGAAGTGGCACGACGGCGCGCCGGTCACCGCGGAAGACTGCGTCGCCTCGCTGCAGCGTTGGGGCAAGGTCGACGGCATGGGCCAGAAGCTGATGGACTTCGTCGCGAGCCTGGAGGCGACCGACGCCAAGACCATCACGCTGAAGCTGAAGGAACCCTACGGCCTCGTGCTGGAATCGATAGGCAAGCCGTCGTCGCGCGTGCCGTTCATGATGCCGAAGCGTCTTGCCGAGACGCCGCCGGACAAGCCGATCCCGGAACAGATCGGCTCCGGACCGTTCAAATTCGTGCAGGCGGAATTCCAGCCGGGCGTGAAGGCGGTCTATGAGAAGAACAAGGACTACGTGCCGCGCAAGGAGCCGGCGAGCTGGACCGCGGGCGGCAAGGTCGTCAAGGTCGACCGCGTCGAGTGGGTCACGATGGCCGATGCCCAGACCGCGGTGAATGCGTTGCAATCCGGCGACATCGATTTCATGGAGAACCTTCCGTTCGACATGCTGCCGGTGCTCGAAGCCAATCCGGATCTCAAGATCGACGTCCTGAACAAGTTCGGCTTCCAGACCCTCGGACGCATGAACTTCCTCTATCCGCCGTTCGACAATCCGAAGGTGCGCCGGGCTGCGTTCCTGGCGATGAACCAGAAGGACGTGCTCGACGCGCTGGTCGGCAACGCCAAGTACCAGAAGATCTGCGGCGCCTTCTTCGTCTGCGGCACGCCGCTCGAGACCGACGTCGGGGCCGAAACGCTGGTGAAGGGCAACGGCCTGGCGGAAGCCAAGAAGGCGCTCGCCGCGTCCGGCTATGACGGCACCCCCGTGGTGATCATGGCGCCGGGCGACGTCACGACGTTGAAGGCCCAGCCTGTCGTGGCCGCGCAGCAGTTGCGCGAGGCCGGCTTCAAGGTCGACCTGCAGGCCACCGACTGGCAGACCGTGGTGACCCGCCGCGCCAGCCAGAAGTCGCCGAAGGAAGGCGGCTGGAACATGTTCTTCACCAACTGGGTCGCGGCCGACGTCTCCGATCCGATCGTCAACGCGTCGATCACCGGGCGCGGCAAGAATGGCGGCTGGTTCGGCTGGGCCGAAGACCCGAAGATCGAGGAGCTGCGTGACAAGTTCGCACGCGCCGGCTCGGCTGAGGAAAAGAAGAAGATCGCCGCGGAAATCCAGACCGAGGCCTACGATCAGGTGATCTACATTCCGCTCGGCCAGTACACCATTCCGAGCGCGTGGCGGAAGTCGCTCACCGGTGTGCTCGACGGTCCGGCGACGCCGATCTTCTGGAATATCGACAAGTCCGAGTAGGCGCGGCTCAACGCAAAACGAATGGCCGGGACCTCGTCCCGGCCATTTTTCTTTCTTTCGCTGTCGCTTGTCAGGTGTGGCTGTCGCGAAGCTGCTCCAGTCCGTCGCTAAGCGGTGGCCCGCCTGGTGGCGCGCTGTGCGGCGGGGAGGGGCGCTCCTTGCGCTGATCGCATTGTTCGGTTGCGCGCTGCGCGGATGGATCGTCGTTCGGCATCGTCATGCTCCAATTGCGGCATGACAACGAATACCCAGTGCATGAGTTCCGAACCGGCGACCGCTAATCGCCGTGGTCTGGTCTCATACTGCTCGGGCTCGACAAGCTCGTGAGCTGCGTCGGTCCAATACCGGTCGCAATCCGATTGCAGTTTGCAATCCGATTGCAGTTTGCAATCGCCATCGCCGATCTCCGACCAAATTGATTTCACAATGCGACGGCCGCGAAATGAGCGGCCGGAATTCCAATGCGGGAAGACTACGATGGTCAGCGATCGCGGCGTGTGAACCACGCCACAGCCGGAAAACACGAGGCGGCGAGCATCGCGATGCTGGCCCGCCTGGTGGGTCCGTGCACGGCATGCGAAGGCTGGTGCGGGCGGTGGGACTCGAACCCACACGACGTTGCCATCGAGGGATTTTAAGTCCCTTGCGTCTACCAGTTCCGCCACGTCCGCGTTGCGCCAGGCGCGCCGATTTCTAGCGCGTTTGGGCGCGGAGTGGAATTGTCATTATCCAGTGCTAACAGGTGAGCTTTCAAAGGCTTAAGCGGCCGCCCGCAATTCCATTTGCCTCGGCGGCCGAGCATTGGGATAAGCAGCGCGCCGCCGCGATTGAGCCTCAATCCGGACACCGGTGGCTGCTTTAGGCAATCTCAACACTGTCCGGTTAAGAAAGCTGAATGTCTGTTCGTTTCCCACGCCGCCCGAAGCTGCCGCGCGCGGCGGCCGTCATTGCGTTGCTCGTCTCGGCCGCGGGCGTTTCCGGCTGCGCGCAGATCGGCGACAGCGTGCCGTCGGCATTCGCCGATCCCGCCAAATATGAGCTCTATGATTGCAAGCAGCTCGAGAACGAGCGCAGCAATCTCAAGACCCGCGCGGCGGATCAGGAAAAATTGATGGCCAAGGCGGAGACCGGCGTCGGCGGTACCGTCGTCTCCGAGATGGTCTATCGCAACGAGCTGATCTCGATCCACTCCCAGCAGAAGCTGGCGGATGAGGCATGGCGCAAGGGCAAGTGCCATGAAAGCCCGCCGGACACCCCTGTGGCCGCGGCACCCGCTGCCCCGACGCCGGCGGCGAAGGGCCCGCGCGCGCCACGAGGCCTCGTCCACTAAGCCGGCGTTTCCGGACGAGCCGGTCGTGATTGGCCGAACTCAGGCGCGCCAGTCGTAAATCCAGTCCTGCCGCGCCAGCATGCGCTCCGGACCGATGGCGCGGATCGCCAGATCGCGCGCGATCGCCGCCGGCCCGCCCAAATGATAGATGCGGCCCTGCTGCCGCGCCAGGCGCTGCACTTTCAGCACGCGCCCGCGCCGCACCCGTGCGTAGCGCTTCAGCGCGGCGGGAATGCCCGCGGTGTTTTCCCCGGTGCTGTCGCTCAGGGCCCTGGCGAGCACGGCCGCATCCTCGATCGCCATGCCGGCGCCTTGTGCGGCAAACGGCAACATCGCATGCGCGGCATCGCCGAGCAGCGTCACCGCGCCTTCGCTCCAGCGGCCGATGTCGGGCAGGGTGAACAGCGCCCATTTGCGCCAGCCGTCGACCGCGCCGATGAGCATCCGCACCGTCGCGGGCCAGCGCGCGGTGGCGAATGCACCCTTGATCTCGTTGATGTCGCCGGGCTCGCTCCAGCCCGGCCGGTTCCAGGTGCCCGATACGATCGCGACCACGTTGATCTGGCGTCCGGCCGAGATGGGGTAGGCGACGAGATGCGCGTCCGGTCCCATCCAGAGCTGCACGCGCGGTGCGGTGTATTCATGCGGCAGGGCGGTGGCGTCCAGCGTGCCGCGCCAGGCGATCAGGCCGGAGAATTGCGGCTGTACATCCGGAAACAAATGCCCACGCACCGACGACCAGATGCCGTCGGCACCGATCAGCGCGACGGCCAATTCCTCCTGCCGTGAATTGCCGCGGCGTTGGACGACGGTGAGGCCTCGCGCATGTTTGGTCACATCCTCGAACTGGCAGCCGAGCCGCAGATCGATATCGGGATGGTCGCTCGCGGCGGCCTGCAGCGCGGCCTGCAAATCGGCGCGGTGGATCACCCAATAGGGTGCGCCGGCGCGGAACTCGGCGGCCTGGCCAAGCGGCATCCGTGCGATCTCGCCACCGGCCCGCGCGCTCAGGATGTTGACGCATTCAGGCGTGACCGCGCGCCGCGCAAGCGGTTCCTTGAGCCCGAGCTCGACCAGGATGCGGCTGGCGTTGGGAGAGAGCTGGATGCCGGCGCCGGCTTCCTCGAGCCGTTCGGCCTTCTCCAGCACGACGACGCGAAAACCCTGTGCCGCCAGTGTCAGCGACGCCGTCAGTCCTCCGATCCCGGCGCCTGCAACGATGACGGTTCGCGTCAGCGCCACGGAGCGGTCAGGCGACCTTGTCTTTCAGCACGCATTCCGGCGGCCGCGCTTCGCCGGCCGCGAGGTCGGCCGCGAAGCGATAAAGCGTCGAGCAGTACGGACAGATGATCTCGCTGTCATTGCCGAGGTCGAGGAACACGTGCGGGTGGTCGAACGGCGGGTTGGCGCCGACGCACATGAACTCCTGCGATCCGATTTCGATCACCGAGACACCGGCATCGTTATGGAAGTGCGGGACGACGTGGTCGGACATATTCTCACCTTGATGGCAACGATGGGCGGACGCAATCA
This sequence comes from Bradyrhizobium sp. Mp19, assembly GCF_029952935.1. NCBI lineage: Bacteria > Pseudomonadati > Pseudomonadota > Alphaproteobacteria > Hyphomicrobiales > Nitrobacteraceae > Bradyrhizobium > Bradyrhizobium sp. Mp19. The sequence continues at coordinate 107,372 of NZ_JASAUT010000021.1, forward strand.
ACAGCATGCGGCATCGCGAAATGCCGCGCACCATACTGACGGGAACAGTTGATTCCTAGAGCCCCGATGGCTCATTTGCTCATGCAAATTCGACACAATCTTGTCGTCCCAGAGAAGCCCTCCTTTGGTCGGAGCCGTTGTGTCGCAAAAACGGCACACTATCTCCAAGGCGAATAAAACTAGAGGTTTTAGCGGGATGAATCGGGTGCGCGTCAGCTTGGCGGTGGTCGGCGTGGCAGCAAGTGCTGCCGTGGGCGCGGCTATTTGGCCGCACGCCCGTGACGCCGGCACCGTACTGGCGGCGCGGGACGATCCCGCAGCGCTCGCCGACATCAGGCTCAATTCCGTGCTGCGCAACAACCCGGCGTTGATCTCCGACAATATCGAGGCGGCGCTGGCCTCCGGCGATGCCGACCTTGCGGCCAGCTTTGTCGAACTCGCCGGCGAGAAGAACATCGCGCTCGGTGATGATCTCACCAAGCGCGTCGATGACGCGCGCGCCGAGCAATCATCCACCATGCATTTCGCCAAAGGCTTCGCCACCGGCCTGGTGACCGGCAATGCCGACGATGTCGCAAGCCTGTCCGGCACGGTCGCCGGCGACCTCTTCGTATTCGGCGATGTCAGGGATGTCGTGCGCGAGGGCAAGCACCTCGTGATGGGCGAGGATACCGACCAGCTGGTGCTCGGCCTCGCGGCCGCCGGGCTCGCCGTGACCGCGGCCACCTATGTGTCGGTCGGCGGCGCCGGGCCGCTGCGCGCCGGGCTGACGCTGGTCAAGGATACGCGCAAGGCCGGACGGCTGAGCGAGGGGATGATCGAATGGGCCGGGCGTTCGACCCGCGAGGTGGTCGACCAGCCGGCGCTGCGCCAGGCGCTCGTCTCCGGCTCGGTGCTGCGGCCGGTGCAAACCGCAACCGCGATCCGCGCGGCCTTCCGCGCCGAGAAGGCCGGCGCGCTGGTGCGCGTCGCCAAGGACGTCGGGCGCATCGGCGAGGCGGCCGGAGTTCGCGCTGCGCGGGATACGCTGAAGGTCGCCGAGAACCCGAAGGAGATCGCGCGGGCGGCGCGGATCGCCGAGGCGAAGGGCGGCCAGACCCGTGCGATCCTGAAGCTGCTCGGCCGCGGCGCGCTGCTGCTGGCCGCCGGCGCATTCAATCTCACCATGTGGCTGTTCGGCGCGCTGCTGGCGCTGTTCGGCTTCCTGTCGTCGATCAAGGCCACCACCGAACGGGCCACCGCCTGGTGGCTCAGACGAAGCAAGGCGCTGCGCCTGAAGCGGCAGATGGCCGCTCAGGCTACCTTGGCGAGTATGCCCGCCCAGGGTTAGGCTTGCGGTCGCCTGTCGATCGCCAATCGCAAATCCCAAGAAGAAACGGAATGGATGATGCCGAGTTTCCATCACGGCGATGTTGAAATTGCCTATATCGACGAAGGCGCGGGCGAACCGATCGTGCTGGTGCACGGCTTTGCCTCGAGCAAGAACGTCAACTGGATCTACCCGACCTGGGTGTCGGATCTGGTCAAGGCCGGCCGTCGCGTGATTGCGCTCGACAATCGCGGCCACGGCGAATCCGCCAAGCTCTACGATGCCGCGCAGTACGAGATCGCGACCATGGCCAGCGACGTGATCGCACTGATGGACCATCTCGGAATCACGCGCGCCGACATCATGGGCTATTCGCTGGGCTCGCGGATGACGGCGATCCTGGCGCGAGAGAATCCCGATCGGGTGCGCTCGGCGATCCTTGGCGGGATCGGCATCGGACTGATCGAGGGCGGCGGCCCCGGCGAGACGGTCGCGCTGGCGCTGGAGGCGCCGTCGCTCGACGATGTCACCGACCCGGTCGGCCGTACCTTCCGCGCCTTTGCCGACCAGACCCGCTCCGACCGCCGCGCGCTCGCCGCCTGCCTGCGCGGTTCGCGCCGCCTGATGACGCGCGAGGAGGCGGCCGGCATCCGTGTGCCGGTGTTGATCGCGGTCGGCAGCAAGGACGAGATCGCGGGCTCGGCGTCAGCGCTCGGCCGGATCATTCCGGGTTCGGAGGTGCTCGACATTCCGAACCGCGATCACATGCGGGCGGTCGGCGACAAGGTCTACAAGACCGGGGTCATCGACTTCCTGTCGCGGCGAAAATAGATCGTCGGCTTCATCCCTGGCGAAGGCGCGCGCGGCCGCGATCAGCACCACGAAGGTCGCGACCCACGCCATGCGCGCGCCGTAGCGGTCATGCGGTCCCGAGATCACGCCGCAGACGAAGGCATTGCCGAGCAGGGCAAGCGTGACCGTGCCCGCCAGCAGCGTCAGATCGTCGAGCCGCCGCTGCCACAGGCCGCGGCCGAACAGGATCACGACCAGCAGCATCGAGCCCAGCGCGACCGGCACGTGGATGCGGTTGATCGCGGTGAAGTCGAGGTGCCAGCGTTGCTGCCGCGCCGCGCGCATTGGCGCGACCTGCTTGGGAATGTAGCGCTCGATGATCCCGTAGGTATGCGGGATCCAGCCATTGGTGCCTTCACCGGTCGCGACATGCATGAGCTGGTCTGCGGTTGCGGTCAGCGCCGCCTTGGCCTGCCATTCCGGATATTCGGCCAGCGAGCGCAGCACGATGTAGCCCATCTCGTCATTCAGTCCCTTGAAGCGGCCGAGCGTGTTGAACATGCTGTGGCCCCACAGGAAGTCGTCGGCGGTCGGCGGCAACTCGTCGCGATAGGGGCAGAGCTTCAGCTTCTCCGTCGCGCAATGATCGCGCAGATATTGCGCGACGATGCCATCCTGCAGCATGCGGCCGAAGGCGACGCCATAGCCGCCGGGCGTCCAGGCCAGCTGTCCGGACAGCGCAAAGTTCGCTGCCAGCAGCATCGCCGCGCCGGCGACGGTGGTCAGGCTGCCTTGTACGAGGCCCGCGACCGGGATGCGCCGTCCGAGCCACGGACGCAGCATCCAGCCGACGCAGCACAGGCCGAGCAGCACCGCCAGCGTCGCGCTGTGCGTGGCGGCGGAAAACGCGATGAAGGCGAACAGCACCGCCTTCTCCAGCGTCGAGATCCGTTCGCCGTGCAGGATGAGGATGAAGAGCGCGAGCACCGAAAGGCCGGCGAAGATGTCGGTCAGCAGCATGCTGTCCAGCCAGGGCAAAGCGGTGGTCGCGATCAGTGCGAGGCTGACCGCAATCAGCCGGACCGGCCGGGCGAGGCCGAGCACGCGCAGCGTCAGCTGCAGGATCCATAGCGTCGCCAGGGTCTGGATGCCGAGGTTGAGCCAGAAATCCGATGTCTCGCCGACATGGAGGTAGATGCCGAACACCGTCGACCGGCTCGGCACCAGGTAGCCCTCATACCAGCGCGCTAGATAGCCGCCGGTATCCCATTGGAGCAGCGGATAGCCGTTCCAGAAGGCAGGGGCGAGCAGGAGGAGGGGGATGGCAATGGTCGCGATCCAGACCGACCGTGCATCGGTCAGGCGGGCACCTAAACTCTGGGTATTGATGATGTTTCCCCCTTTTATTGGGGCCGACCATGCCCAAAACCACACTGGGGACGAAATCCGCCAATAGTTGCAGAAGCACGGCTTGATTTCGGCAAAATCCCGACCAATTCCCCTAGACGCCGGCCCGGGGGTGTTCGGCTGGGGTTTACCGTACTGAGCCATCCCGGGACGCGCTGGGTCCATCGTGCTATAACGCACATCAGAACAACCGAATTGCGAGAGCAGCTATGGCAGTTCATCAGGTCAATCCGCAGGGGAGCAAGCTGGCGGCGCTCGATCCGATCTGGGATCGAATCCGCGGCGAGGCGGAGGACATCCTGCGGCGCGAGCCGGAGCTCGCATCCTTCATCTATGCGACCGTGCTGCATCATGAGCGGCTGGAAGATTCGGTGGTCCATCGCATTGCCGAGCGGCTCGATCACGCCGCGCTGTCGGGCGATTTGATCCGCCAGACCTATGGCGAGGCACTGCGCGACGAGCCCGATATCGGCAACGCGTTCCGCGCCGATCTCGTCGCCGTCTATGACCGCGATCCCGCGACCTCGCGCTTCATCGATCCCTTGCTCTACTTCAAGGGCTTTCACGCGCTGCAGACCCATCGTCTCGCGCACTGGCTCTATCAGAAGGGCCGCAAGGATTTTGCCTTCTACCTGCAGAGCCGCTCCTCGGCGGTGTTCCAGACCGACATCAACCCGGCCGCCAGGATCGGCCGCGGCATCTTCCTCGATCACGCCACCGGTTTCGTCTGCGGCGAGACGGCGGTCATCGAGGACGATGTCTCGATCCTGCATGGCGTCACGCTCGGCGGCACCGGCAAGGAGAACGAGGATCGCCATCCGAAGATCCGACACGGCGTGCTGATCGGCGCCGGCGCCAAGATCCTCGGCAATATCGAGATCGGTCATTGCGCGCGCATCGCGGCCGGCTCGGTCGTGGTCAAGCCCGTGCCGCACAACGTCACGGTCGCAGGCGTGCCGGCGAAAATCGTCGGCGAGGCCGGCTGTGCCGAGCCGTCTCGCACCATGGACCAGATGCTCGGCGCGATCGGGCTTTGATTTCACTCGCTTTCTGATCGCGGCGAAAACGCGCCCAAACAAGACTCGTGTGCGCAACATCACGTCGCCAAAGCCTGAAAAGGCTCTGGCGATCTTTGCCGTCTCGTCCTAAAACTCCCCCGAAAATCATCGACCCGATTGGAGACGGCCGTGGACGTTCAGGAAGTCAGGAAGCTCGACGCGTATCTCAAACGCGTGTTCAGCAATCCCAAGATCCGCGTGGTGCCGCGGCCCAAGAAGGACGACTCGGCCGAGGTCTATATCGGCGAGGAGTTCATCGGCGTGCTGTTCGTCGACGACGAGGACGATGATCGCTCGTTCCAGTTCCAGATGGCGATCCTGGAAGAGGATCTGGCCGAGTAAGGCGGAACAGCAGCGTTGCCGGCCGGCTCCGTCGCATGAGCGCCGGAGCCCGTTGGCGTGCGCGGCGCGGATCGACGGATCTGGCCGCACCGGGTCGCCAGCTTCAAGAACGTGAGTGAAGTACCGCTTCAAGCCAATGCGGGCACGATCAGCGACAGGCCGGCGAGCAGCAATAGTATCAACACCACGGTGCGGAACATCTCGTCATCGATCTTTCCGTACAGCGTGAAGCCACTCCAGAGGCCGGCGAGAAGGAATGGCAGACCCAGCCCGTACAGTTTTGACGGTTTCCGTCGTGAAGGCGCCGGTAACGCCCATCGAAATCGAGATCACCACAAAGGCGGCGAACAGGACCGGCTGGAACACCGCGCGCTGCGCGTCCTTCGTCCAGCCGCGCCATTGGCACGAGATGGTCGAGACAACGCCACCCAGCCCGGTGAGTCCGCCGACCAATCCGTTGACGAGACCGATCGCGATATCCGGTGCGACCCCGATCTTCACCGGCCTGAACGCCGGCCGTGTCAGGCTGTAGATCGCGTAAAGTGCCAGCAATGCGCCGACACCGAATTGCAGATGGACCGCGCTGAGATAGGTGAGCAGCACCACACCGGCCGGGATGCCGATCGTTGTGCCAACTGACAACGGCCAGATCGCGTGCCAGTTGAACGCCTGACGCAATTTCAGGATGCCGTAGCCCTGCGTCAGCAGGCCGTAACCCGCGATCAGTGCCGCGGTTTGCACCGGCGTGACGATGTGCAGCCACACACCCGACACGACGAGCCCCATCGCAAATCCCGAAAAGCCGCTGACGAACCCGCCGGCAAAAGCGGCAATAACAAAAAGAACAAGACTCGTTCCATCCACCGGTCGCTCCCCAAAAATGAGGTGACGCACTCTTGGATGGATGGTCCCATCTGATGGGGAGGGTGCGAATCCCCGAGCTTGCTGATTGGGCGGTCACCCACTGAACGCCAGCTTACCTATTTGGCTTCTCCGTAGGTGATTTGATCAAATAGCGTCACACTGTCGGCCTTGGTCCAAAGCCCCACCTTGCCTGCATCGCCAAATGTGGAATCCTCCACCTCGAACAATTGTTTGCCGTTGAAAGATACAATGAAGTGCGAGGCTTTGAAGTCGACACGTAGCGTGTGCCAGTTGTTGGACGGCACCTTGGTGTTGATTCCGTAGCCTCCCTTTCGGCCGACGATGTCGAGCGGGCTTCGGACGCCGTTCACTGTCTTGTACAAAACGACATTGTCCTCGAGTGCATTGGCGCGGGTCACGTAGTAGTTGTTTGCGTCCTTCGCTCGCCAAACAATGCCGGCGGCGCGGTCCTGCGAGCCCGCGACAGCCTTGAACTTGACCTCGACAAAGCCGTCCTTGATGTTGGTGTCGTCCTTCAATAGCAGCGGGTAGGTCGCTCGGCCGGATTGTTTGAGCACCTTCGACTTCGACGGCGCCGTCGCATCGGTTTCGACCGTCCATCTTGCATCGCCAGACCCTGTGACGGTGGCGGTCCAGCCCGCCGGCGCAACGCCGATCTGGGTATTCTCAAATCCAATTGCGTGGCTCGGCATGTCATTCACTCCCAGGAGAAGCAGCGTAACCGCGGCGATGGCCATGCGTTGTTGGGGATGAGGCATTTCTAGGCTCCCGTCGGATCGAAAATTCCACTGTGCGGATGTCGTGAAATGCGACCTTGCCAGGCGTCGATCATTCGAAAAGCCCGGCCGCTTGAACGGGAGGCTCGACCGGACGGGGAAACTTGGTCGAATCCCGCGATCCTCCTTGCGCGTAGCGCGATGAGGACTCCATCCCGGATTTTCGTTCCGTTCCGGTAGCAGACGGCGATCAGAGATTGATCGGCGCGGTCGTCGCGGCCAAGCTGAGTTGACCCGGACCAATGTTGCGGGGTTGGCCGGCGACGAGTTCGTCTGACCATGCGGAGGTAGGGATCGACGTCTTCCGAAGCCCGCGCAAATGCAGACCGCAAGGCAAATTGGCTGGAAGGAACTGGAGGCTTGCTTTCGCCCATGTGCACATGCCCTCGACAACTCGAGCGTTGCACAGTCTTGGACCGAAGCCTCAAGGGGAGACCGTATTTCCCCCACACAACTCTTAGTCCAGCGAGCCGACAAAGGCAATACGGATCGACCGGCGCCGCCATCGAATGCTCCGGGGCGCGCGGTGACGGGGAGGTGGTCATCCCCTCGCGCTGTGCATCTGCGCGGAGAGACGGTTCATCGCGGTGGCGATGTCGCGCCACTGCGCAAGCCAGCTGCGCGGAAAGCGGAAGGTCAGGTCGGCGCCGTCGATGCGCCGCTCACTCAGGCACATGCCGGGCGTCGAGGTATCGCGCGTGCAGCGCGCGGTCAGCTGCGGCTCGCTCGCCGTGAACAGCTCCTCGCCGCCATAGGGCGTGCCGTCGCGGAACGCGCGCGCCGTCAGGCCGTCGTCGGTGTTTGCGCGCTCGTCGAGATAGCGCGGATAGATCGTGCGCAGGCGCATGTCCGGCGCGAGTGAATCGTGGTGCGCCGCGATCGACACGAAGATCCTGTCGATCGGCTGCACCTTGTCCTCGACCGTATCGGCGCTGTAGTGCTTCGGCGCGGCAGGCGCCTCCAGCGACGGATAGAGGAAGCTCAAATCGACGCGCTCCTGCGGCCCGGAGTGGCGCTGGATCTTCATGCGCACGGCCATGGTCGGTACGTTGAACAGCGCGCCGCCGACGCTCACCGGCAGCCGCGACGGATCGCTCGGCGGGATGGTCGTGTAGGTCGGCCACAGCAGATAGGCGACGAGCGCAACCGCGCCGGCCGCGATCACCGCCGAGGCGATGATTGGAACGAGATGCGCGCGCGGGTTGCGGCGGGTGTCGCGGGCGAGATGCTGGGCGGTCGAGAGAAGCGTCATGAGCAGGGCAGAGATCAGGTCGGGAGGGGCCGAATCATCTGCCGAATATGCCACGTGGCGGGGAATTTCCGTACGATTCCAATGGAATCCGGGACCAAATGGCCATGCGCAAACGCTACACCTGACGGGTCCGGTTAACCTTTCCTTAAGGATGATGTGGCGGCCGGCTGCCAATTCTGCGAAGCAGGGCGGGTGGCCTGTTGCGTAGCGGAAGTTCCGATGTCGCCCGATACCTTGAATTCCCTGTTCTCGCTCCTGATCGGTTTCGCGCTCGCGGGCGCACTGGCCAGCGGTTACCAGGCGATGGCGGAGCGCCCGGCCGGTTTCGGCCTGCTGCAGGAGGGCGTGGCGCCGAAGACCTTCGCCGCGGTCCCGTTCCTCGTCTTCGCCGCACCGTTCATCATCATGCGCAACACGCTGCGCGGGGCACGCATCGAGCGCCGTCGCTTTGAATTCGTGATGATGGCAACCGTCATCTCCGGCTTCTGGAGCCTGATGTCGGGCACCTTCTTCATGATGACGCTGCGCGCTGCGGGCGTGCTGGCCTGATCCGATCATGATCCGCGGCCGATCACGGTCGCGCTTGCTTGAAACCATGTCGGCCGTCGTGCCAAGGTCTCCTGCGATCAGAGCTTCGGTTCTGATTGAATCAGAAACCGAAGCTCTGGATTTTCGTTTCGACGCGTTTTCTTCACGCGAACCGGTGTCCACTTCGCTCGAAAACGCTCCAGGGAGACCTCAATGGCGATCTACGAACTCGACGGGCAGGCGCCCGATCTTCCCGCCGACGGCAGCTACTTCATCGCCGACAATGCCGTTGTGATCGGCAAGGTCCGCCTCAAGTCCGCCGCGAGCGTCTGGTTCGGCGCCGTGCTGCGCGGCGACAATGAGTGGATCGAGATCGGCGAGGGCTCCAACGTTCAGGACAATTCCACCCTGCACGTCGATCCCGGCTTTCCCCTCAGCATCGGCAACAACGTCACCATCGGGCACAATGCGATCGTGCACGGCTGCACGCTGGAAGACGGCGTGCTGATCGGGATGGGATCGATCGTGATGAACGGCGCGCGGATCCGGCGCGGCAGCGTGGTCGGTGCCGGCTCCGTCATCACCGAGGGCAAGGAGTTTCCGGAAAATTCCCTGATCATCGGTGCACCCGCGCGTGTGGTGCGTACGCTTGACGCGGCGCAGGCCGAAGCGTTGTCGCGGCCGGCGAAGTCCTACGCCATCAGGGGCCCGCAATACAAAACGGGACTGAAGAAGATCGGCTGAAGCTTCAGCGCTTGCGGCCGCGCTTGCGCGCGGCGTTCGGTGCGGCGGGGCGAGGCTTCGCTGCGCCTTGCGGTCTCGTTGCCTGTTGAAGTCTTGTTGCTTCCTGAAGTCTTGTTGTTTCCTGAAGTCTTGCGCTCTTGCGCAGCGCATCCTTCAGGTCGATCGGAATGCCGTGCTTCTTGAGCAGGTCGGCGAAAGCTTCGTCGGCGAGCTCCTGCAAGGTCGCCATCCGGTCGCGCCCGAGCTGCTTCAGCTTGTCGAAAGTGTCGTCGTCAAGCTCGATCAGCTTGCGCAAATTGCATTGCTCCCAAACTGTATTGCTCCAACGCCTGCGGTAACCGGCGTTTTGCGGACTCGTTGACGTCCGCAAGGGAGAATTGCCATGCGCAAATTATCTGTCACCACCGCGCTCGCGACAATCGCGATTGTGCTAGCGCCCGCGGTTACCGTCGCCCAAGGTACCGGGAGCGGCGCCGGGACCGGCAGCCCCTCGTCAGCCAGCCCGACATCGCCGCAAGCCACGTCACCACCGGCAGGGACCAACAGCGCCGGGACCGCGCAATCCTCCGGCGGCCCCAACACCGGCAGGGGCGTTACCACCGGCTCGTCAACGACGACCGAGAGCGTCGACAAGGCCATCGCCGACGAGAACGAAAAAGTCGACCGCCGTACACGAGGCATCTGCCGCGGCTGTTAACCTCTGACGGCCGCGCTTCGATGAACGCGGGTCGCGCAGATGTGAGCGCGACATAGCCGCGCGGTGGAAGCCGCGGTCCTAGATTGGGCTAGCATGCGCAGGACGCGGCGGAGGAGGCTTGAAGAAGAAAGCCTCTGAAAGAAGGAGTAACGGGTGATGTTGCGTAAAACGATGATTGCCTTGCTGGCGACGGCCTCGGTCGGTCTGTTCACCGTCGATGCTGCGTCGGCACGCGGTGGCTTCGGTGGCGGCGGCTTTCATGGTGGTGGCGGCTTCCGCGGCGGCGGCGGTTTTGGCGGCTTCCGGTCGGCTGCGATCGGCGGTGGCTTCCGGTCGGCGGCGATCGGAGGCGGTTGGGCCGGCCGCGGCTGGCACGGCGGAGGCTGGCGTGGTGGCGGCTGGAACGGCGGCTTCTATCGGCGCGGCTGGGGCTATCCGCTCGCGGCGGCAGCGGTCGGCTTCGGGCTGGGCTATGGCGCCTACGATTACTATGACGGCTACTACGGCAATCCATACTACGCCGGCTACGGCTATGACGCCGGCTACGGCTATGACGATGGCTACGGCTACGGTTACGGCGGCTGTTACGTCGTGCGCCGCGGCGTGATGACACCGTATGGCTGGCGCGTTCGGCCGGTGCAGGTTTGCAATTGAGCCATTCGCTCAAGCATGGCCGGTCCATTCGGTCGCCATGCTGATGGTCTTGCAATGATCGGCGCGGCCGGCGTTTCGACGCCCGGCCGCCGCGTTGGGTCGCGCACTGGTATGCAGCTTGCACCGCCTTGCAGTAGTCCGTGACCGCGTCGCGAAAACCAATGGCCCGGCTGCGATTGAAGCCGGGCCTAGAGGATATCAGAGATGCTGACCATTCCTGACCTGACATTGCTGCTCATGGTGGTTGTTGCGAGCCTTGCCGTTGCGCTGATCTACATGCTTCGCGAACTCGAGCCGAAGCTTGCGCGGCTGCGACAGAGAGGCGATCGCGTCTTGCGCGATCGCGCCAAATAAGCGGCAGTGCCGTTCGCCGCGGCCTTGGCCGAGGTGATGCTGCGCACGCAGAGCCGTCAGCTGAGCACGCCGTATTTCTTCACCCGGTCTGCATGTTTCGCGCGGCGAGGGCGCTTTCTCGGTAAGCGGTCCCGCGTGGGATTCAAGGGCCCAAAAAACAAGGCCGTCGACGTAGTATACCGTCAACGACCTTGCCAGCCCCGGATATTGAAATCGGCTCACGCCATCCGGTCATTCGAAGATGACTCGGATTCGAAGGCCGATATGTGAACCAGTTCACAAAGTCCGGATTAATTCACGGTAACGGGCACTCATGATCGGCCGCTGCCGGCAGCCGTCGAGCCCGAAAGTTCCCCGCTAGATGATGATCTTGCTGGGGATTTGGCGCATTTTTATGGCTGGTCACCTGGCGTGGGGTGGGCTTCCGAGGGCATCAACCGCGCGACCGGTGGCGCTTCCGGTTGGCGCTACGGGTGGCCTTTGAGCGCTTACGCGGCGCGGGCTCGGCGGCCGGTTCGTTGGCCTGCGCGCTCGCCAGTGACTGGCGCAAACCCTCGACCTGTTCAGTCAGCGCGGCGACCTGGTCGGAGAGCCTCTTCGCATCGGCCGCCTGCAAGGCGAACTGCTTGCGCATGGTCTGCAGCTGGTCCTGCACCTCCTGCAGCTGGTCGATGGATTCTTGCTGGGTCACCTCCATCCCCTTGGTCTTTTCCACCAGGGCCTCGGAGACCTGCGCGGTCCGCGCCTGCAACTGACGCGCGGCGACCATGCGGTCGGTCTCCGGCACGTTGCCGGTGAAGGCGCGCCACAGCGCGATCGAGCCGATCCCGAACAGCACAAGCACCAGCACCACGGCGCCGATCGCGATCGGCTGCACGCCAATCAGGCTGCTGGCTTGTGAATTCCGGGGGGCAAGTTCGACCATGCGACCAACAACCGGACGTCAATTGAAAGGTTCGAAATAGCACAAACCTCGGCGCGGGCAAAACCGGGGGGTGTGTAGACCACTGCGGCAGCAGCGAAATTTGTATCACATGTTAATCTTCGGCCGCGCTGCTCGGCCGGCTCGAGGCGCCGATCGGCCTCTGGTCGACGCGAATTCAAGCTCCCGAATTCAGCCTCTGGGCGCGATCAGGCCGACCCTCATGTCCTTTGCCAGATAGACGCAAGCGCCGTCGGCGAGCACCCGGCCGTCGGCGATGCCCAGCACCAGCCGGCCGCGCCTGGCCTGGCGTATGTCGACCTCATAGCGCACCAGCCTGACATCCGGCGTGATGTGCCCCCTGAACTTGACCTCGCCGACCCCGAGCGCGCGGCCCTTGCCCGGCGAGCCCGACCAGCCGAGCCAGAAGCCGATGATCTGCCACATGGCGTCGAGGCCGAGGCATCCGGGCATCACGGGGTCGGCGGCAAAGTGACAGGCGAAGAACCAGTGATCCGGCGCAATCTCGAGTTCGCCGGCGACATGGCCCTTGCCGAATGCGCCTCCGTCCAGGCTGATCTCGGTGATGCGGTCCATCATCAGCATCGGCGGTGCCGGCAGCTGCGCATTGCCCGGGCCGAAATAGCCGCCTTCGCTCGAGCGCAGCAGATCCGGCTTGCTGTAGGACGATTGCGGAGCGTGAAAATCGTGCGGATTGAACAAGATGGCCATCGATGTTCGGGTTCTGGCTGAAGCTTAGCTGCGGCTGCGCCGCATGGTTCTTGGCCGCGCGGACAGGGGTTTGGCAGGCAAGCCCAACGCGGCGGCCATGAAGGCCCAGATGTCGCCGGTCAGCCTTGCCGGATCAGGCCGTCTTTCGCTCATGAGCGCGCCGATCAGCGCCTGGCGGATGCCGCCGATCATCAGCGCGATGGTGAGGTGAGGGTCGATGCCAGCGGACACGATCCCGTCGCGCTGGGCCGCCTCGAGCATGCGGGCGCCGGCTGCAAGCTGCCGGCCGGTGAAGGCGGTCTCGACATCGAGCACCTCGGGCGCGCGGCTGAGCGGTCCGATCACGAGGGGCGCAAACGGGTGATCATAGTGAAAGGCGACATAGGCGCCGATCCGCTGCTTCTCCCGGTCCGCCCAGTCCGTGGCGGACAGCTTGGCACCGCCGAACGCCGCCGCATCAAGTTGTTCATAGAAGCCTTCGACCACGGCGGCGATCAGGCCGGCCTTCGATCCGAAGTGGTGGTAGGCGAGCCCGACCGAGACCTGCGCCCGTCTTGCGACGGCCTGCATCTCGAGGTGCCCGCGGCCCTCGATGAGCTCGGCTTGCGCTGCCGAGAGCAGCCGTTCCCGTGTCCCCAGGCTCGTCGCGTCCATCGTGGGCTCATTCGCTGAATTGAATTCAATTCAATCTCGCCGATGCTAGGATGTCAAGCCGCCGACGCGAATGGCAAAGCGAGCCGGTGAAGGAATGCGATGGCGTTTGCGATCAAGACCGAGATCCGAAATCCACGGGCGATGGTGTTCAGCTTCACCGCGCAGAAGACCATGTATGGCGGCAAGCACATCGCGGCCGACGACGTCGTGTTCGTGTTCGCGAGCGAGAACGAGGGCGGCAGCGGCCTGATCGCCCGCGCGATCGTCGCGTCGGCCGAAGCGACACCGCCCAAGATCGGCATCATCAGGCAAACGCCGCGCGTCAGCATCACGGTCAGGCGCACCGCATCCGCAGCGCGGCCGCTCGGGCGCGACCAGCTCAAGCGCTTCAAGGATTGGGACGACGGCCGGCCCGAGACCGAACTGAATTTCAAATTCTATCGCCAGGCCACCAACAAGATCGTCGGCATCTCGGACGAGACCGCGGCGTTTCTCGAGCGGTTCTTCTAGGCGTCGATCGACGCCGCTCAAAAAGGGTGCGGCCAGCCTTTGGGGGAAGGCTGGCCGCGCGCGAACCGGTCTGGGACGGGGAGGGGTGGGGATGTGACCGGGTCGCGAACTCGAAATTTCCTGTTCTGCTCAGCGCGAGCTTGCGGTTGCAACTGCGGGGCGGTTGTCCCCGAGCGAGACCCAGACATTGGGATCGCCCTGCGACTGCCGCTTGACGAAGCGGTAGCCAGTGTCGGTCCAGGCGACGATGCTCTCGTTCTGGTTATCGAGCACGAACTCGCCTTTGTCGGTCTTCACCGTCAGCACCGCGTGACCTTCGCCCTTCTTGTCGCGGACCACCGTGATCAACAGCGCCTCGCGGGGCCAGCCGGCGTCCATTAGCATCTTGCGCTTCAGGAGCACGTAGTCCTCGCAGTCGCCGTAGCCGTCAGTCGGCAACGACCATTTCTCGATCACGCCCCAATGATCCATGTCGGTCATCGGCTTGATGGATTCGTTGACCCACTTGTTGACCCGTACGAGGTCCCGCCAAGCGGTCTGCGACAACACGATGTCGCGTGGTTGCGTCGCGCCGCCGCGGCATTCGCCCGGATTGTCGGCACAGAATTCGACCCAGCCGATCGGCGAACGCGCAACATCACCCAGGCTGGCGTAGAGCACGTCGCCGGCCTTGGCCGACACGCACGTCGCAAACAGAATGGCGGCAACCGCCAAACCTTTCCCCTGTCCCCTGAACCCAAACATCGTGGCCCCCGTTCTTCTTGTTGGGACCACGTTTCGCACAAAGCTTTTGCGCCGCCGCTAAGTACGCAAAGTAGATTTGACGCGAATACTGGTAAAAGCTGCGACGAATTCGAACTGTACTTGAATCGAATTCGCGTAAAATTTGAAACAACTGCAATTGATTCAAATTTTATGCATTAACGCGGCAAGCGCTGCGCCAGCGCGGTTTGTTGCGTCAAACGCTGCGGCCGTTAACCGCCGATTTTCACCGGGCCAAACGCGCCGAAGGCGGCCACCGGTGCACCGGTGGCCGCCTTCGCGGGCCAAAACAGGGGGGCTTGAGCGCTTTTTCGCTTTACCTCGCGGTAACGCTCTCTTCGAGGGTTTCCGCCGATTGCTCGTGAACGAACTCGAGCGCGAAGCCTTCCTCGAGATTTCGCACCACACGGGACTGCACCCGCCCGAGCATCACGAGCGATTTCAGCGGCGGGCGGTTCTCGGCGGCAATCGCAGCACCGGACAAGGAAAGGTCGATGATGCGGCAGGTCATCCGCGTGCCGTCTTCCTGGGTCAGCAGGGCGATCGGGTTGCGCGGCACGATACGGTCGTGGCGGCGATCCTCGGGCAGATTGAGGATGTCGCGGTTGGCAAGCCAGGTCAGCTGCGCGGCGAGCTTGTCGCGCTTGCGCGCGGTGGCGCCGATCGTCATCGCAAAGCCGTTGTCGATGATGCGGGTGATGCGTCCTTCGACCCGGCCGATATGGTCGAGATAGGCGATCACGCGGTCGCCGACATTGCCGATGCCTGGCGCCAGCAAAGCGAGGCCGCCCGGCGACATGTTGATAATCTGGCAGGGAAACTCGCGCCGGTCGGGCAGCATGTAGCGGCCGAGCAGGTGCACCTTGACGCGCTGGAAGCGCCGCCGCTCCTCGGCTACGGGGACGACGGTAGTTTTCTTCTGTGCAAACGACATCACGACAAACCCGGCCACCGTCCATTCGGAGCCCCGACGACCCTACGGCTGATAGGGTTAACGGGGCGTTACGGTTGAGACGGGGAACCCGCACACGGTGCAAGAGAAACGTGAGTGGAACCCCGCGTGGCCCCCAAGGGGTCAGGGCTGCGCATCAGGTTCGCCGAACCACCGCGACATGACCTGAGCTGCTTCATCAAGGTGAGTGGCGGTGTCAGCGGCCCATGCGACGAAGCCGTCGGGGCGCACGAGCACGGCGTCGAGGCCCAGCCGATCCCGCGCATCGCTTGCGACATAGCCGATCCGGCCACGCCAGCGATCCGCAAGCGCTTGCAGCGGAGAGCGCGGATCGAAGTCCAGCAGCACGCCGCGCCCGTTCCTCAGCAGTTCGCCGAGTTTCGTGCCACAGGCGAGCTCGAAGTCGGGCGCGCTAAGGCCCACCAGCGGATGGTTGCCGCCAAGATCGTAGCGCAGCGAAACGCCCCACACGCGCTCGGCAAAGTAGCTCGCGCCGTCTGACGTCGCGATCAGGTCGCGGATGATGGCTTCGAGCGCGCGCGAACTTCGGCTTGGCCGCATCAGCGCGACCTGGGCGCGCGACCAGTCCAATACCTGCGCGGCCACCGGATGTCGCTCACGCGAGTAGCTGTCGAGCAGATCCGCCGGTGCGTCGCCGCGGATCGTGGCCGCGAGCTTCCAGCCGAGGTTCATCGCGTCGCCAAGCCCGAGATTGAGCCCCTGGCCGCCGAGCGGAGAATGAATGTGCGCGGCATCGCCCGCGAGCAGCACGCGCCCCTTGCGGTAATCCGTCGCCTGACAGGCGCGATCGGTCCAGGTGGTGGCAAGCCGGAGCGCCGTCAACGTGACGTCCGTGCCGGAGACGCGGCGCAGCACCGCCTGCACATGCTCGCGCGTGATCGGCCGGGTTCGGTGGAAGGCGCCGCCGTCGAACTCCACCATCGCGATCGTGCCGGGCCGCGCGTAGGTATACATGCCCGTCGGCGTGTAGTGACGGCCCGTGCGGAGCTGGTCCGGATCTGATATCTCGACCTCGACCGAATAGCCGGTGAATTCGGGATCGGTGCCGACGAATTCAAAGCCGCCGGCCTTGCGCACCATGCTGCGGCCGCCGTCACAGCCGACCAGCCAGCGCCCGTGGAAAGTCGCGCCCCCGGCGCGAATGGTGACGCCGTCGTCCGACTGATCCAGCGCCTCGACGCCGAGGCCGCGCCTGATCTCGACCCCCATCGCGGTTGCGCGCACGGCGAGGGCGGATTCGAGCGCCTCCATGTCGACCGCCATGCTGGTGCCTGCCGGGCTCGGCAGGCGAAACGGCCACTTCGACGTGTCGATATCGTCGTGAAAGAACTGGATGCCGGCAAAATGGCCGGCCGGGCGGCGCGGCGATTGCGTCCAATGCGCGCCATTCGATGCGCTGCTGCCCGAGCCATCGCTTGCGTGCTGCCATGCCGCGATGTCATCCAGCATCCCGCGACGATAGAACGCCTCGATGCCGGGCGCCGAAAGGCCGCGCATGCCGAAGGGCAGCCGCTTCAATGGCGAGCATGGCTCCGCGGCCTGCTCCAGCACCAGGACCGAGAGGTTTGCGCGCTGCAGCTCGCAGGCAAGCAGCAGGCCGACCGGGCCGGCACCGGCAATCACGACATCATGGGGAAGGGGGCGGCTGGTGCGCATGAACTGCTCCTTTGTCGGCGTTCGACCGGAGCGGTTCGTCGGGTTGAGAACCACACGGACGAACATTGGGCGCGCCTGGATGGCGTCCGGTGTTCGTCGTGGGGATCTCATGCACGAGGCAGGAGACCAGAGCTTTCGTTTTCGAAAGGACTTTCGTTTTCGAAAGGACTTGGGCTTACCAAACCAAGTCTGCCTTTTCCGACGCGGCGTATATAGCTGCGTGGCGTTCGATCCGCAACGGAAGGTCCGCGGCTGCGGATTACTGGAACAATGCGCTGCCGCGATGTCGCGGCGCGACCGCGTCGGCGTTGCCCGGTTCGTCGACGCGGCGCGAGCCCGGGCGCGGCGCAAGATTGTCCGGCGTCTTGATGTTGCTCGCGAGCCCTGCGGCTTCGAATGCCTTGATCAACCACCAGCCGAGGTCGATCTGACCCGGCAGCAGCCCGAGCTTCGCGGAGCCGGGATAGGCGTGGTGATTGTTGTGCCAGCTCTCGCCCATGCTGATCAGGCCCGCGATGCCGACATTGTAGCCCTGGGCCGCGACGCCTTCGATGATCCAGGTCTGTCCGCCTTTGCGATGCGAGTAATGACCGATCAGCCAGTGACCGGTGACGCAGACGGCGACACGGACGCAGATGCCCCAGACCAGCCAGCTCCAAGAGCCGATCGCGAGGAACAGGATCGCCCAGGGCAATTGCTGCCACATCCAGGTTCGCTCGACGAAGGCGTAGAAGCGGTCATCGGCGAGCCGTCGCTCGAGCCGGAATTCGGGCGGGTGTTTCAGCACCAGCGTGCAGTGCAGCTGCCACCACGCATCGCGCCAGAAGCCGGCGCGGTGACAGGAGTAGTCGTGGCACGCGGTCTGGCGCTGCGCCCAGTCGCGGAAATCGTGCAGCCGCACCATGCCGTAGGGGCCGGCCATCCCGACCAGCGTGCCGAGATAGACGCAGAGCCGTTCCAGCCACAGCGGACAGTCGAAGCTCGCATGGATCAGGCGTCGGTGCATGCCGACCGAATGCCCAAAGCACAGCGTGATCGCGCTGGTGACGATGAATAATGCGAACGCGCTCCACGTGAACAGCAGCGGCCCAAGGACGATCGCGACCGCGGTCATGCCGCCAAGCCACAGCGACTTCGCCGGCGCCCATCGCACGCGCCCGTCCAGCGGATCGGTGCCGGCGTCCACGAAGATTCGCTCCGAGCCGGGCTGCGGCTTCATTCCGTCACCTGAGGTTGCATCGCAGGTTGCGGTGAAGCGGTCGTCGCTGTCAATCGGCCGCCCACGTCCGTCATGTCGCGGCCCATATTGACGTCTGCGGCGACTTCAGCCAGGCGGCGCCCGGCCGATCCGAAGCGCGCGAAAGCGATGCGGTGAGGTTATTTGTCCTCGGCGTCCATTTCCGGTTCGACAGCCGTTTCCGGTTCGACAGCCGCCGCTGGTGGTTCGACAGTCACGGCTTTCAGCACCTTTCGCTTCGCCGCGCGGACCTCAATCTGCAGCGGCGGCTGATAGGAGCCGCTTGGCGGCACGAAGACGAAGGCATGGTGTCCATCGCCCTTGTTGAGCTTCAGGAGATCGTTGCGGAACTCATCGGCGACGACTTCGCCGACGAGGTTGTTGTTGAAGTAGATATCGATCGCAACCCTTTTGTCGGGGTGCTGGTTGTACAGGGCCCAGCCGGCAATCCTCTTCTCGTTGACCACGTCGACATGGCCGGTGATCTCGCCAAACAGACTCTCGATACCGGCCTCGATCACCTCGAGGTCGCTCCTGTAGATCGATCTCGTCACATCGAAGCTGAAATTCGCGGTATCGACGCATTGGTCGAGCAAACCCTGTCGATGCTCCTTCATTCGTTGCAGCGTGTCCAGTTCGCCCAACTTGACGTACATGCCGACGATACCTTCGATACCAGGATTCATGGTGTCGTTCCCCGCAATGCTACCAGCCAATTCGCCCTCGGCTGCCTTCACAATCGATGCCTCCTTGCGGACAATACTCCGCCAGGACTTGAAGCGCCTCGTTCCGCCAAGGGATGTCATGAAGACCTTCATGACAGGCCTTCATGACATCCCAATCGTCCTGACCTAAAGTCGGCTCGGCCGAACCCGGCCCAACGACAAGGACAGGGAGAGCGAACCGATGGAGCAGATCCGCGTCTGCACGCATGATGGACCTGGAGCCAAGCCGGTAATCCGGACAGTGCCATGGCCGGAAATCGGCAAAAAGGCGGCCTTGATCAAGGTGGGCGCCTGTGGCGTTTGCGGAACCGATCTGCACATCTTGAAGGGACATTGGCCGAAGCCGTTGCCGTGGCCGTTCACGCTCGGCCATGAGCTCGGCGGCGTGATCGTCGAATGCGGCGCGGAGTTCACCGAGGATTTCATGAGCAAGCCGCTGCAGGTGGGATCGAAGGTGATGATCCCGCCCTTGATGCCCTGCGGCCGCTGCTACTACTGCATCCATTATCCCGAGAGCGCCAACAAATGCCTGACGCCGGTCTATTACGGCCGCTATCTCGGCTTCGACAAGGCGCCGCATATGTGGGGCGGCTGGGCTGAATATGTCTATGTCGATCTCGACATGCTGCCCGGCACTAAGATCTACAAATTGCCTGACGACATGTCGCTGCGGCTCGGCGCGCTCTCCGAGCCTCTGACCTCCTGCATCCGCGCCTTCAACCGCGCCACCCGCGCCGGCGGCTTCAGATGGGGCGACACCGTGGTGATCCAGGGTTCGGGGCCGATCGGCATCCTCGCGGTCGCCGCCGCGCAGGAAATGGGCGCGGGGCGCGTGATCTGCGTCGGCGCGCCGGAGACGCCGCGCCTTGCGCTGGCGCGCAAGTTCGGCGCCGAGGCGACTGTCGATATCGAGCAGCTCAAGACGCCGGAACAGCGCATCAAGGCGGTGCGCGACATCGTCGGCGGTTTCGGCGCCGACCTCGTCATGGACTGCTCGGGCCATCCGACCGCCGGCCCCGAGGGCATCGAGATGCTGCGCGACGGCGGCACCTATGTCGAGATGGGGCAGTTCACCGATGCCGGCTCGATCAATACGTCGTGGCACCGCATCT
The DNA here is from genome assembly GCF_029952935.1 of Bradyrhizobium sp. Mp19. Taxonomy (NCBI): domain Bacteria; kingdom Pseudomonadati; phylum Pseudomonadota; class Alphaproteobacteria; order Hyphomicrobiales; family Nitrobacteraceae; genus Bradyrhizobium; species Bradyrhizobium sp. Mp19. The sequence continues at coordinate 127,453 of NZ_JASAUT010000021.1, forward strand.
GCACCAAGGACCTCAACGTGCTCGGCTCCTGGGGCTTTACCGGCAACGACCTGCCGCTCGGCGTCGACATGCTCTACCGCACGCGGAACAAATATCCCTGGCTCGACATGCAGACGATCTATCCGTTCACCGAAGATGGCGTCGCCCGCGCGGTTGCCGACGCAATGGCGATGAAGACGGTGAAGTCGACCATCGTGCCGTGGCCGGAACTGGTCGGGTGAAGCAGATCGCGGATGCTGCAAATCCTGCTGCAGTGCTCCCAAGGATTTGTAGCCAGGGTGCGGCCGATTGAGCCGTGATATCGCTCGCCGGGACGACGGCCCGGCGCTAACATCGGAGCATGCATTCGAACCGTGTGCCGCCGAGCGCGACGTTTGCGTGGGGAAACGTGTCCGAGGACTTCGCGCTGTTCAGAACCCTGAGCGCGGAGCAGCGGCTGATTGCCTTTGGCGCAATGACCCGGCGCGACCTCGTGCGCGGCGAGCTGCTGGTCGAGCAGGGCGGTGCCTCCGACGCGCTGTTTCTGGTGCTGCACGGCGCGCTCGCGGTGTACCGGACCAGTCATCCCGAACCGATCGCGGAGCTTCGCGCCGGCGAACTGGTCGGCGAGATCGGCTTCTTTGCCAATATCCCGCGCACGGCCAACGTGATTGCGATCCGCGATACCAGCGTGCTGGTGTTGACGCGCGCCGCCTATACCACGCTGGCGCGGGAAACGCCCGAGATCGTCGAGGCGCTGCTGGCTGCGCTCGCGCGGCGGTTTGCCACCGAGACCGCGCGTCTGTTGCCGCTCCGGGCGTCACCGAAGGCGCGCACCGTCGCGCTGATCCCAGGTGGACGTGAACCGGTGCCTGCCGCCTTTGAGCACAGGTTGCGCGAAGGCCTTGCCGCTGCGGGTGCCGAGATCGTCGACCTCGCGCGGGTTCAGGCGATGTTTCCCGGCCGCGCGCTGGACGCATCCGAAGTCGCCGACTGGCTCAACAGGATCGAGTACGACGCGCCGCTGGTGGCCTATTTCGGTGGTCCTGACGCATCGGATTGGGCGCGGAAAACCATCCGTCAGGCCGACCTTGTCGTGTTCGCCTGCCGTGGCCATGCGCCGACGCCCGATCTGACGGAGATCGAACGCTTCGCCTGCGGAGTGCATCCGGCGTCGACGCGGCGCCTCGTCCGGGTTCATGACGTCAGGCGCCACGAGGTCAGCGGCACCGCGGCGTGGCTGGCGCGGCTGCCCTGCTTCATGCACCATCATGTCGCGCTCGAGGACCAACTCGACATCGACAGCCTGGTTCGCTTCCTGTGCGGTCGCGCCGTCGGATTTGTCGCCGGCGGCGGCGGCAGTCTCGGCACCGCGCATGTCGGTGTCTACAAGGCGTTTCGCGAGCGCGGCGCGACGTTCGACATCTTTGTCGGCACCAGCGTCGGCTCGGCGATGGCGGCGGGCTTTGCCAAGAACTACGACGCCGAGCATCTCGAGCGCGGCACGCATGAGATCTTCGTTTCCAGCCGCAGCTTCCGCCGCCCGACCTGGCCGCGCTACGCCTTGCTGGACCACAAGGCATTCGATGCCGCGCTCGCCGATCAGTACGGCCACAATTGCCGGATCGAGGACTGCTGGCGGCCGTTCGCGGCGATCGCGACCAATCTGTCGACGCACAGCCTCGAATTGATCCGCACCGGTCTGCTTTGGCAGGCGGTGCGGGCGTCGAGCGCCATCCCGGGTCTGCTGCCGCCGTTCTACACAAGGGACGGCTCGATGCTGGTCGACGGATGCCTCGTCGACAACGTTCCGCTGGCGCAGATGCACCAGATGAAGAGTGGACCGAATCTGGTGGTCCATTTCGGCGACCCCGCCACCGAGATGTTCGACGTCGACTATGCCGCGCTGCCGGGGCGGCTTGAGCTGCTTGCATCGCTGCTGACGCCGTTCCGCAAGAAATTGCTTCCGGCCGCACCGAGCGCCGTCAACGTGCTGTGGCGAAGCCTCGTTGCGCATCAGCGCTATGATACGCTGCCGACCACGCCGCTCGACATGGTGATGCGTCCGCCGACGCCTGACGGCATCGACGTCACTGATTTCGACCGCCATCAGGAAATTTTCGAATCCTCGTACCGCTGGGCCCGCGAGACCATTGCTGCCTCGGAGGCGGCGCATCACCCGGCCATTGCGGCCATCGTTGCGTCGGCCAATGGAGCGGACAAGGCAACGGACATGGTTGCTGACAAGGCCGCGGATCGCGCGACAGCGACCGCGCCGGTTTCCCAACAGGCCCGTGTCGGTTGAGCGGCTTGCAGGCGCCGGCGAAGTCGACCATCGTGCCGGACCGAATCCGGAGAACACGATGCCTTTCGATCTGATCCTGCGCGGCGGACGGGTGATCGACCCGTCGCAAAAACTCGATGCCGTGACCGATATCGGCTTTGCCTCAGGCAAGGTCGCTGCGCTCGGCCGCGAGTTGAAAGCCGATCCCGCCACCGAGGTCCGCGACGTCTCGGGGCTGATCGTCTCACCGGGGATCATCGACCTGCACACGCATGTCTATTGGGGCGGCACCTCGCTCGGCATCGACGCCGAGGAATTTTGCCGCAACTCCGGCGTCACCACCTCGGTCGACACCGGCAGCGCCGGCCCCGGCAATTTTGCCGGCTTCCGCAAGCATGTGATCGAGCCGAGCCAGGTCCGCATCCTCGCCTATCTGCACGTTTCGCATGCCGGCATCTTCGGCTTCTCGGATCGCGTGATGGTCGGCGAGAGCGAGGAACTGCGGCTGATGAATCCGATCGACGCGGCGCGGGTCGCCGACGAGAACCGCGACCTGATCGTCGGCATCAAGGTGCGGGTCGGCCTGTTCGCCTCGGGCACCTCGGGGCTGGTGCCGCTCGAGATCGCGCTCGAGGTTGCAGAGCAGGTCGGCATGCCCCTGATGGCGCATATCGACCATCCGCCGCCGAGCTATGAGGAGGTGCTTGCGCGCCTGCGTCCGGGCGACGTGCTGACCCATGCGTTCCGTCCGTTCCCCAACACGCCCGCGACCGCGCAGGGCACGGTAAAGAAGGTCGTGCTGGAGGCGCGCGAGCGCGGCGTGCTGTTCGATATCGGCCATGGCAAGGGCTCGTTCGCCTTCAAGACCGCGCGCGCGATGCTCGCCAACGGCTTCTACCCCGACACCATCTCCTCCGACATCCACCAGCTCTGCATCGACGGCCCGGCATTCGACCAGGTGACGACGATGTCGAAATTCCTCTGCATGGGGATGCCGCTGCCGGACGTGATCGCGGCGTCCACCGTCAATGCCGCGATGGCGTTGCGGCGGCCGGAGCTCGGCAGCCTCAAGCCCGGCAGCGTCGGCGATGCCACGCTGATCTCGGTCAGGCAGGGGGCGTTCGACTATGTCGATGTGGTCGGCGAGCATCTGGCGGGCGATCGCAAGATCGCATCCGAAGGCGTCGTGATCGGCGGACGCTGGTGGCATCCGCGTTAGGATTCATGGACGCGGCGCCAAGGGCATCGAGGTGACTGACATGGTCTTCTGGATCGCGGGTGTGGCTGGACTGGCGATCGCCTATCTGCTCGGTTCGACGCCGACGGGTTATCTGGCGGGGAAGCTGCTCAGGGGCATCGATATCCGCCAGCATGGCTCCAAATCCACCGGGGCAACGAACGTATTGCGAACCCTGGGGAAGTGGCCCGCATTGGCGGTGCTCCTGGTCGACGTGCTGAAAGGCGTGGCGGCAATCCTGTTCGCCCGCTGGTTTTATCCCTGGTTGTACACCTTGCCATCCGTCACGCCACCGGCAGCGCTTGATCCGCAAACGTGCGTGTCCTGGGCTGTCTGCCTGGCCGGACTTGCCGTGTTGCTGGGGCACGGCCGTTCGATCTGGCTGAATTTCACCGGCGGCAAATCCGCTGCGACCGGGCTCGGCGTGTTGCTGGCGATGTCCTGGCCGGTGGGCCTCGGCGCTGCGGCGGCCTTTGGCGCTGTGGTGGCTGTCTCTCGGATCGTTTCCCTCGGCTCGATGCTGGCGGCATTGACCGCGATCGTCCTCGTCTGCGGCTTGGAGCAACCATTGCCCTATCGCTTGCTGGTGATCGCCGGCGGCATCTACGTGATCGTGCGCCATCGTGCCAACATTCAGCGGCTGCTGGCCGGTACGGAGGCGCGGCTCGGGCATTGATAAAAGAAAACGCGTTTGAACCATGGATACGGAATCCCGTTCCGATTCCATCGGAACGGCGCTCTGGTCGGCGAGGACTTCGTCACTTTCGACGAGCTTGCGGACCTGCTCGACCGTCTTCGCCGGCGTCGCGGCATCGTCACAGGAAATCAGATTGATCCGGCGGCCGCTGATGCCGCCCCGTTCGTTGATCATCCGGAAGTAGGCGGCCTGCACCTTGCCGATGCCAACGGCCGACGGCCGACGTCGCCCGTTGCCAAATTTCAACTAGATCAGCGAATGCAAAGCCATGACCGCGGCCTCACGGCTCTCCACCGGAACAAAGAAGCTTACCGAATGCGATGACAAGACATACTTGTCGGCGATGATTCCGTGACGTTGCAGAATCTGAACCGCCTTGTATGGCAGGTCCGAGGAAATGCCGCCGAAGCAAGTGAGGCTCACCGAACTCAGCGTCTCGCGCTGTTTGCGCAAATCGTTGCTCCGTTCCAGTGTGTGCAGCAACGCATCGAGTGTCTCAGAATCGCAAGTCATCATGATGCGGGTTTTTTCGGCGGTGAAAGCCGAGGCGAGGAGTTGCGGCCAAGGCAAGCCATTTTGCTGGAGATGCTGCGCGAACTTCTCGAAGCCTTGATTGAGGTCCGCCGAATCGATCTCCACATGCTCAATGCGAGCCATCGAATTGACGGCCAGGACTTTTCCGTTCTCCATGTCTGCGACCTCCTTCATCACTTGCGTGCTGTGTCGAGCGCCGCCCCACTTTCTCAGGATCAAAGGCACGTTTTGGCTGTGGGCCAGCTCCACGCTGCGAAAGTGCAGGACCTTGGCGCCCCAGAAGCACATTTCGGATAGGGATGCGAAATCCAGCTGACGCAAGGGTTTTGCGTCCGCGACGATGCGCGGGTCAGCCGAGCAAACTCCGTCGACCTCCTTGATAATCTCGCAGCACTCCGCCTTGAGCGCCGCAGCCATGGCGACCGCGGTGGTATCGCTGCCACCCCGGCCAAGCGTCGTGATTTCCTTGGTCAGCGGGTTCACGCCCTGAAAGCCCGCCAGAACCACGATGCGTCCACGATCGAGTTCTTCGCGCACGCGAATGGGCCGCACGTCCAGAATGCGTGCGGAGGAATGGGACCCGTCGGTCATGACACCGGCCTGACTGCCGGTAAAGCTGATCGCCGGCACGCCGAGATCGGACAGCGCCATGCTCATCAAGGACATGCTGATGCGCTCGCCGGTGGTCAATAGCATATCGAGTTCGCGGCGATTGGGATGCGGGCTGACCTGATAGGCCATCCTGACGAGTTCATCGGTGGTCTTGCCCATCGCTGAAACGATCGCCACGACACGATGACCACGGCCATGCAAATCGGCGACACTGCTCGCGGCCGCGCGGATTTTTGCCGGTGTTTCGAGACAGACGCCGCCGTATTTTTGCACGATGATGGGATTGCTAGGCATTCTTGCCCGCGTCGTGTTGGAAGGCGCAGCTGAACCCGATCAGATCGTTCTCCCCTTCGACGCTTTTGCGGTCTTTGATCGTTTTGCCACGACCCGCACAGCGCCCCGGTCGCGCTTCTTGCGATCCGCTTCCGCGTGCTGAGCTTTCGTCCCGCCGCGGTGAGCGGCGTATTCCTTGCCGTCGATCGGCGCGACATGCGGTGGATCTCGATCGAGATACGGTCGCCCGATTCCAAAATCCGGTCCACGCGCGTCGATCCATTTCCAAAGGGCCTCGGTGGTGACCCAACGCTCCGCCCGCGTCGCGCCTTTGACGCTCACGACATCGACGGCAAGCCCGTGGCCATAGCCGCCACGGAAGCTCCCTCCATGGTATGACTTGTCGGACGCCGCCTTCAGGCCGCTCGCGATCGATTGACGGTAGTCATCGCGGAACGCGCTGGTGATGCCGGGCGCCAACCCGGCCTGCTCCGCCGCGTAAAGCGCGTGAAACAGCTTGAGCTTGAAGCTCCGATCCACCCCTCCAATCACGTAGTCGATCATCGGCATGCCCATTCGTTCCGCCGCCTTCGGATCCTTCCACGTGAAATCGTTATCGACGCGCCTGGTGAACGTCCTGGTGACAGTCACCGTCTTGCGCTTCCTCTTGACGGTCACTTTCCGCTGCTCTTGTACGCTGATGGTGTCTTGCTTCGGCGTCCGTTCGTAGAGCGCCCACAGGTACCGGTCGATGCAGACATCGACGACGAGGCACTCCTCGAAAATATCCAGGGGTCTCGCGGCCGCCTCGGTGTCACCAGACACGGGAGGCGGGCTCGCCGTCGCCGCCTGCACCGGCGATGTTTCGGCCGGCAGCGTCTGCGACGAATCGGGCAACGCAGCCACGACGATTGACTTCGGCTCGCTCGAGGTCGCTGTCGCATCAGGGGGCGTCGCCGGCACCGATTCAACCGCCATCGCCGCATCGGCGTTTGCGACAGCGTTAACCATGACGCCTGGCTGCGGGGTGGCCATCGTGTCGGACGCCGTCTCCGTTACGGGTTCCGCAGCCATCGCCGCTTCAGCATTCACTTTGGTGACGTTGTCGACTGCGGTGGTCTGTCGCGTATCAGCCGGTTCGGCGTTGGCGGCGAGAGATGGTGCGAGGTCGTCGATGGACACTGCGCCGCTGTTCCCGGTGCCGGCAGAGCCGGCAAGCCAGGCAAGGAGCCAACCTGCGAGAATGACCGTCCCGCACAACTCCGGAGTCGCAATTCGCCGCGGGTTCATCACCCCGTAGCCTCCAAAGGCTCGATCCGAGCCCTGTTGCACCGCCCAGCACGCGACGGCATCGATCATTCGGATCAAAATGGAAATGCGCAATGGGCGGAAGCACTTGGCGCTACGCTTTTCCAGCAAGTGTTGCCCGACCGCAACGCGCGGCCGCGAGCAACCCGGCACGGCGCGTGCTGCTGCGTTTGGTGATTTTCACCAGCGATCGAGCTCTGATTTCCGCTCTCGGTCAAAAGCCGCCCATAGCGACCGGACCGGGGGACTTCCGGTCCACCTCGAAGAGCCGACGTTCGCGATCGTCATGCAGACCGTCAGCTATGGGCCAGAAGCGGCTCTCGCTTCACTGCGAAATCAAGTCCGCGAGCAATCGACCCATCCGTGTCCGAGTCAGCGGCCAGCTGCAAATCCGACCGCTTATTCTTCATGAGTTGCCTGTGCAGACCCAGCCTACTTTTCGGCAAAGGAATCCAAGAGCGAACGAAACCGCTTCCTTATCTCGTCGGCCTGGTAGACGTATTTGCGATTGAAATCCAATGTGAGAACGCCCCATCCGGCTCCGGTCCGATCCGCAATCGTGCAGTCAGATCTCTGTTCCGTGACCTTTGTGCAAACGAAAATCAAAGGGCCTTCAGGCGTATCCTTTAGGTACAGATCAGAATTAGCCGCCTCGCATAATTGGTATCCGGACTCGACCATATGAAATGCGCCCGAGCCTTTCTCCTCGCACCAACGATTCCATAGAAGCCTCCGTTCGGACCAGTTCAGTTCCTCCTGCCCACCGCGGATTGAACCGCCCCGGGATTGCCGGAGGCCATTTGGTTTGAGTCACGCGGCTATACCGAACTCCTCGGTCTGCGCATAGT
>NZ_JASAUT010000022.1:0-134067 GCF_029952935.1 Bradyrhizobium sp. Mp19
GTCAACGCCAACTGCTCGATCAGGCGCGACGAACGCTCCGACCGCTGGCCGTAGATCTGATGCTTTAGCTTGGCGATTTGCAGCTTCTGCTGGGCGATCAGCGCCTCGTCCTCCGACGCTTTCGCGCGGGCCACCGCGAGTTCAGCGGCGACCTCCAAAGCCTTCGCGCGCTCGACCGCCAGCGCCGCTTTCAGGGCCGCAACGTCATCCGGAGCAGCGTCGCGCTCAGCATCCATGCGACACAGTGAATCACAGATTGGAAGCGTTGGGACTCCCCAAAAATGCAAAATCTGCTGGATTTTGTGCTCAGCCCGCGCTTCTCGGTCGCCAGCTCAGTTGTGGATTCCGCCAGTCGATCCCTTCCAGCATATAGGCCATCTGCGCCGCTGAGATCGATACCGCGCCGTCCGCCGCCGAAGGCCAGATGAACTTGCCTCGGTCCAGGCGCTTGGCATAGAGCGATATGCCCAACCCATCATGCCAAAGAATCTTGACCAGATCGCCGCTGCGGCCCCGGAAGATGTAGAGATCGCCGGCATGAGGATCGCGCTTCAAGCTTTCCTGAACTGTGAGCGCCAGGCTTCGCATGCCGCGACGCATATCGGTGTGGCCGGTGGCGATCCAGACCCTGACGCCGCTCGGAATCGGGATCATCGTCGTCGCAAGAGCTCAAGAACCTGCTGCAGCGCCTCAACGTCCACGTCACGGTCAACGCGAACACGACAGCCGCCCCCGAGCTCAATCTCGATGATTCCAGCCCTTGCGCGCTGCGCAGGTGGTGAAGACGCCAGTTGTGGTGCGCCGCTCGAGATCGGAGCCGCTACAGGTGTGATCTCGACGGGAACAAGAGCAGGCGCAGCATCTCCGCCCAGTCGTCCCTGGCGCGCTTGTCGACGCCAGGTTGCCGCGCGGCAATCAGGGTGACAGTGCGTATTGCCTCACATATTGATGCTCCCGGGTGCGATCGGTTGCCTCATTTATTTTGCTCCTGGCTTGGGTTGAGGAGGAGGCCGGGTGCGGAGATGGCCGGGGTTTCGGAGCGCCCGGCCTCCTCCGCTGGCACCTCGCACGTCATTGGGGTGTTGTGACTTCATACCCTGGCAGCAGTTTTTCGCTAGGAGCGAACAGCAGCGCATTCGCTTGCTCGCTGCGCCAGGATTTCAGCCGACGTTGAAGGGTTCGAAGAAGCTTGTTCGGATAGACTCCAGGATATTCCACCTGCAAGCGCGAGAGGAGTTCGCTGCCAGTTCGCCAGGGCTCGGCTTCAAACCATTTTCGCAAATCTGGCGTTGCCCGGATGAGCGGGTCGGGACGACGTCGGCCTCTTTTCGCCTTCACGATTGGCCGATCCGTCGGTCGCATGGCTCCATCCTTCCAGGCCGTGCGCAGGCTTGCCAGGAAGCGATCGATCGATTGCGATGCCGCCGCAGGATGGGTGATTGGTTGGATATCCGCGAGCGCCGCGAGGCGCTCCTGCGCGTCGCGGATGTCGCGCAACAACGCGACCGGATCGAGAGCGGCATAGATTTCTTTGAGATGCTGGCGGACCGCATCAGGCGTGCGGGAGTCCGCGGTCAGGCGCTGGTGAGGTGTTGCCGGCGCGCTGTATGTCTTGCGCACACGAGCACCGTCGCGTTGCTTGGCTATCAGTTTGAACGAGGGTTGGAAGAAGTTTACGAACAGCCGCGCTGATCGATAGAGTTCGGCCAGCAGCTCGGCCGCTTCCAGGCCTTCGAACCGACGATAGCCAACCATCCTGCGCACGACCGCGCCGTTCTTCTGCTCGACGAACGCCTGGTCATTCTTCCGGTAGGGACGGCAACGCGTGAAGACAATGTTGCCCGCCTCGCAGTAGGCTTTCAGCGTCTCGTTCATGAACACGGTATCATTGTCGGTATCGAGGCCGAGCAGCGCAAAAGGCAAATGTTTGCGCAATTCCGTCAGCACCGTGCTCAACAGCGTCTGTTCGCGCACGATCAGAGGAGCGCACTCTGTCCAGCCGGTAGCAATGTCCGTGAGCACGAGGGTCTGGATGAAGCTGCCGCGCGCAGATGGACCGCTATGCGCTACAAGGTCAGCCTCGACGAATCCCGGCGCCGGATCGTTCCAATCTGCCGACGTCCGTATTGGAACACTGCGACGCAGGGAATGCGCTGTGTGCCGTCGGCGCTTGCGACCTAATTGTTCTCGGACCCGCACCAATGCGCGATCGATCGTCGCAGCGCTCATCGCCAAAAGTTTGTCGCGGATCTCAGGGGCAAGGTCGAGGTGGCCGTGCCGTTCCATCGCCTCAATCAGCGCAGGCATTAACGCCTTCAACCGCTTCCCGCAGATCCGGTCTGACGCCTCCCAAAGGAGCACGAGCGCGTTGTGTTCTGCCTCATTATAGATCCGACGTCGCGCCCGTCGGCCTGGGCATACGTCTTCCTGGCCTCGAAGTAGACGCATCGCATGCTTGCGATGGAATCCGGTGATGTCGACGAACTCGTCCAATATCCGCACTTTCTTGGCGCGATCCGAACGTCGATAGCGCACGCCTGCCGCCGCCGCCAGTTCCTTCCGCGTTGCCATGCTCAGCCACCCCATCTGCGCCCCCGCTCGTTCCCGATCCAGGGGAGCAATTTACGTGAGGCAACGGCTCAGCATCCGGTAACAATTAAGGCGAGGCAATGCGGCTTCCCACCCAGATTGTCGCGCTATACCAGGTGAACAGCAGGCTATGAGCCACCCCGTGCCGGCGTGCTACCCCGCAGACCGTCTCGCCGGGCTGCAAGGTCTCTTCGACAAGGCGGACCTTCTCGTCGTAACTCCATCGCCGCCGACGCTCGGCGCCCAACACATTGACCTGCATTCCCGACGTGACCTTAAAGCTAGACTTAAGGTCAAATCCTCAGGCCCCCTCGCAAACTACACAAGGCGGCCTTCGCCGGAGAGATACGAAGTTAGCGCGGAGTGCGCAAGAGAAGCTCGCAAGCAAGCCGAGCTCCTCCCTCCAGGTCCGGTTCGAGATGCGCTGTTGGAGAAGGCTCGCCAGTATGAGCTGCTCCTTCAGGTTCACAATGTAGGCACCCAAGCCAAATAGGGCGCGGTGGCACATCAAAGCGATGCCAAGCCAGTCTGCTGCTAAAGAAAGGCTTGGCAGGGCCCGAAGTATTGCTCCCAACCACCAAGCACCAAAGTCTCCCGGCTTCTAAATATCTCCGTTGGGGCTGATCTGGCATCAGCTGACCACCCCATTCGCAACTGAACGGAGATACGATGACTAGTAAGTCGACCCGCTGGCACGATCCAGCATTCAAAAACTCGAAATCCACAAGCACCCAAGATCGCCTTATCGGCAACTATCCCTCGCATCTTCGTGGGATGGCGACCAACCGGTATGGCGGCAACAACCTTCAACATGAACGCGGACTGCGAGGCGGGACGTATGGAGCCGCAGGGCCGGCTCGCGTCTACACCGAAGAGCAACGGAAGCAATATGAGAGCGATCTACGCCACCGTGGGGAGTTGCAATGAATCGCCCACCCTCCGCATCGCGATCGCTTTGGGACGAGCCGGGGCATTCTTCCTCCACACCGTTGGGCGCACAACCTGCGCCGCCAGAACGTCGCAAGACATATCATCAACGATATCCCAACGCTTGGCCAACTGACGTTCTTGAATGGCTTCAGCTGAATAAGCCACAAAGCTTCGATGAGTTGATGGACTTACGGAGAGCCCTGTATGCCCGCCGCACAACAGGAAAATATCGAATACGGCTTGGTGGCCTTACCTTGGCCGGCGAGCAAAAGATGATGCTGACAGGACCCGCCAGTGCCGTTCTAATTCTCAGCGACAAGGCACGACATTTCCTGCTGCGCACACTCTGTCGACTGCGTAAGTCCGAACGTTGGCCGCCCATCAGATACTAACGCCAGCGAGCTGTTTGGCTTGCCGCGATGTGTTGGAGAGTCTGGTCAATGCGGTGCGGTTCCAAAATCCGGTGGCCGTAACGTTGACTATGAAGAAGCGTGCCGGAGCGCGAGTGGCAGACGACATCATCGCATCGGCGAACCTTCGGCTCTTTCGCGTGCGCTTGGAAACCAGAGTGCTGGGGCGTGCCGCGAAGGTGCATGGCAAGCGATTGCGGATGGTCTGCGTCCTGGAAATGAGTGCCGACCACCGGCTGCACTACCACTGCATATTTGAGCGCCCTTACCACTACTCTTTTGAGCGTTTCGAGGCGATCATTCGAGACCAATGGTCGAAAACAGACTTCGGCTATCACCAGGTAGACGTCCAGGACCGATCTGACGCCGGATGGACTGACTACCTCCTCAAGCTGCGGCAGAAGCGGTCGCTGCTTGATTCCATAGATTGGACCAACTGCCACCTTTGATTGCTGGGCGAAAGGCCCCTCTCAGGCAACCGATCATCTTTGTGCCAAGCAAAGGGCGTCTCGCACGGGGGCGCTTTAATAGGTAGCTGTGTTCCAACGGATCCCACCCTTTAGCAATTGAGAGCAGAGGAGCTCGTAGTCGTGGAAGTCGTTAATCAGCCCCACGATCGAAGCGATCCTACTGTCCAGTTTGTAACACTTCGGTCCCATGCCTCCGATAGGAACGATCGAAGCCGAACTAAGTTACCTGTTATCCCAATTTCGAAGGAGGCGAACGATGGATTGGAATCGTGTCGAAGGCAATTGGAAGCAAGTCAAAGGTAAGGTCAAAGAGCAGTGGGGTAAGTTGACTGACGACGACCTTGACGTCATAGCAGGCAAACAGGACCAGCTCGAAGGTCGGTTGCAACAACGTTACGGGTACGCAAAGGACCAAGCCCAAAAGGAAGTGAACGATTGGTACGGTCGTCAGAAGTGGTAGCTGTCAAGGGCTCTGCGAAAGCAGGGCCCTTCGCTTTTAGAACTAACGAGTCCGCCGGAGGAGTTGATGTCAGGACCAACCGAAGAAGAAATCCGCATCAGAGCCTATCAACTTGAGGCTGAAGAACCAGAAGGTATGGCCGACATGTATTGGCATTAAGCTGAGAAAGAGTTGCTTACACGCGCGGTTCACCCGCTGGGCCAAGGCCGGCGTGTGGGAGAAGGTGTTTGCCGAACTGATCAAGGACCGCGACAACAAATACCTGATGCTCGACACCACTTTGGTTCGTGTCCACCAGCAGGCAGCGAGCGGAAAAGGGGGGCCAAAACTCAGGAGTTGGGGCGTTCCCGAGGTGGATTGACGACCAAAATCCACATGCTCTGCGACAGCCTCGGTCGGCCGCTGCGCTTCGGGCTCACCGCCGGCCAACGACACGACAACCTCACGGCAAAAGCCCTGCTCGAAGGCTTCACCGCCGAGGCCGTGCTGGCCGACAAGGCCTACGACAACAACGATCTGCGCACGACCATCGCAGACATGAACGCCGAAGCGGTAATCCCTTCAACCCGTTCTCGTAAGGTCCCGATCCCGCACAACGAGACGACCTACAAGCTGCGCAACCGCATCGAGCGCTGCTTCAACAAGCTCAAACACTTCCGCCGCTTCGCCACGCGATATGACCGACGCGCAGACTACTTCCTCGCCTTCGTCCACCTCGCCGCAATCTGCATTTGGCTCCGCTGAATGTGGATTCGTCCTAGGTTGTAAGCATCGTCAATTGCTTTGAAAGTCCGGACTGACGAAGGCTCCCATAGGCGGCGGATCATCTTGTCTGCGTAAACGGTATCGCATTGGAGACCCTATAGCACTGGCTGCGATCCCACTGCAGCGATCGCTATCAAAAGTAGTATGATGGTCATCAGCCATCCACACGATTCTTCTTGGTGGAGCGCACGCTTTGAGATAAAATTCGACCATTCCATAATGGAATTTGTTCCCTCGGCCGGCTCCTAGCCTGACCAACTGGGCGCACCCCCTGAGACGGGCTGCAACTCCCTCGAGCGGTGAAAATGATCAACCAGCGACACGCGTTTGCGCGCGATAGCCGGCGCGTGCTCGCATTTCACCATCGAGGTAGAATGACTGCTACAGTTATTTCGTTTCCGAAATCGTACACGCCCCGCCCGAGGGTTGACCTCCGGCTTTCGTCGCCGCAGCTCGGGGCGAATGGGTCCTATCTAACGTGTCAAGGTGCCATGGCTGCGGACCCGTGCACGTGGGAAGGTAGTCTCCGGCTCTTGATCTTCATCCCTCCTAACCGAGCCAACCTTACTGAGACAGTCGCCGTCGCCCCTTCAAACTGTCACGAGGCGCTGGATCGGTTCTCAATCGAACTCTCAAGAGCGGCCTTTGGCGAGCCGTGCGAGCTCCTCCGGATGATTGCACTTCTGGAAGAACAACCGGGAGATTGTCGGAGCTACTCGATCCTTCTAGACGCGCCTCCACATCTCCCGGCAAATTTAGTCGAGCAGGTGGCGGTGGAGTCATTCGGGAGTCTTCTCGGCAATTTCGTCATTTGCGGCATTCCCGACGCATTTTGCGATGTTCTTCATCTGATCGGCAGAGCACATGGACCCGGCATCTTCGATGACGAGTAATGCTGCTAGTGGGCGAGGGTTTTCCTCGCCCACATTCCTGGAGATCGCAGATGTCGGTTAGTGAGGGCGGAGATCCGCTGCTGGTCTATTTAGAGCGGCTCAGGTCAGAGGCGCGCGAGTGGTGTCATCGGGCAATATCGGACTGGAACTCCAGATTATTTATAAGTCTGAACTTCAAAACAACGATGCGTGGCGACCTGGGAAACTTGATCTCGTTGGACGAGCACATCGCTTGCTCGGAAATCAAGAGATTTGGGAATCGATTGGACCGTGCTGTCCATCGTGGTTTGGTCCAGCGCTTCAACCGCAGGGTTCGCCGCATACCCTTCCTTGAATATGGGCATGATCGAGGGTGGCATGCCCATCTATTGATTGAGAAACCAGAGGATATGCTTGACGTCCGTTTCCTGCAGATCGTCAAGAAGGCTTGGTCAGTGTCCCCATGGAGCACAAACTTTCACAGTCGGGAAGTCGATGACGAAGGCCCCGCGTATCTGACAAAATATCGATCGAAGTCTGAACTCGAGGCATGGACCGACACGATCGTCCTCGAGGCCGTCGTTGTTGACACTAAATAGGTCTGCATGCGGCTCGAACCTGTTGATGCAAGATCATCCCCGTTAAACGTGTGTCCCATCAGATTTACAAGGATCAGGAGAGCCTCTTCTGAGCCTTATCTAAACCATTGTTAATAATGATCATCTGAGTGCAATCGACAGCAATAATGAGTTCAAATGAAGCCGCGTGGACAATTGATCATTGATGAGTTCGAGTTGCTGCGAAGTGTGGCTGGGAAATCTGGATTACAGTTGCCCCCAGAGATCATTCAGGGACGACAGCCTCTCCGCAAAGCAAGCTAGAGCAGAATCGGCGGCTGCGTGGAGACTACGCTTCATCGCCTTCAATCGACTT
This sequence comes from Bradyrhizobium sp. Mp19, assembly GCF_029952935.1. NCBI lineage: Bacteria > Pseudomonadati > Pseudomonadota > Alphaproteobacteria > Hyphomicrobiales > Nitrobacteraceae > Bradyrhizobium > Bradyrhizobium sp. Mp19. Next base: position 7,430 of record NZ_JASAUT010000022.1, read on the forward strand.
CAATTAAGTGTCCGCAACTGAGGCAACGTGCACCACTCCAGGGTCCGTAGTTACCGCAATTGGGACATGGGGTCGAAAGATGAGCCGTCGCTTGAGACGGCATATGCCCGACGCCGTAATTGGTCTGGACGATGCGGTACTCTTCACGCTCATGCAGAATAGTGAACTGCGGCATCACTCGGAACTCTCGGATTTGAGCTCGCCGTTGATGCTCCTCGTACAGTTCGATCAATGGCCGAAGGTCGGCTAGGTCGAGCTGCCACTGATCGAAAGCCATTTCGATAGTGTTTAAGGCCTTCGATATCGCTTGGTTGGTGACGATTCGTTCGGCAAGAGCTTTGGTCTCCGTTGCCTTTGCCCTCGCTCGGTCGATGTACCTCAGGATGATCGGGGTGGGCCGGAAAGCGTCCTTATACTTCGCTGAATTGCACGGGTCACACGTGGGCAACCAATTCTCAAATGAATCGAGGTCAAAGTCATCCGGTAGGCCGTAGTCCTTCAGGACTGTCGCGAGCTGTTCGGGATCGTCCTTCAATGTGCGCGGGAGGACGTGATCGATCCGCATCGTCTTGACGTAGAGTGGCTCGCCGTTGAGGTAACAGACCGCACCGTGGACCGTGTAAACGGCAAACCTCTGTGCAGCCGTGAATTTATATCCAGACATCGCGCTAGCCGATCCTTGCTGGCAGCCTGCATAAACCGATCAAGGCAGCAATAAAACCGTAGCGCAAGTTGCCCCACGTTCATGATCGATCAGGTAAATTGGACTTCATATGAAGACCAGGTGGTCAATTAATCTCAGATCAAAAGGCCATCACATAAGCAGATGATGACCGCCGGCAGCGGCGATCTCGAGCGCGCGTTTCGCGCTCTCCTGGCCCTTGATGTCGCGCAGGTCCAGAAGCGTTTCCTCGCGCGCCTCGTTCTGGTCTTGCACCTTCGGCTGCGGGCGCGACAGCACCTGCGTGCCCTTGAAGTGGTTGGCGATCTGGATCAGCGAGTGTGCCGCGATGATCTGGATGTCCGGACTGGCCCAGGCGGCTTCCGAGCCGCAGGCGGCCGGGCAGATCAATCCCTCGTCGCGCGAATTGGCGCCGATTGCCGCGGGCAGTACGCCCGCAACGGCTGCGATCGAGCCGTCGAGCCCGAGCTCGCCGAGCACGGTGAAGCCGTTCAGCGCATCCGGCGGGATCGCGCCGATCGCCGCCATCAGGCCGAGCGCGATCGGCAGGTCGTAATGGCTGCCCTCCTTGGGCAGGTCGGCGGGTGCGAGGTTGACGGTGATGCGGCGGGCGGGAAGTGCGAGGCCGGAGGCGATCAGCGCCGAACGCACGCGCTCGCGGGCTTCCGACACCGCCTTGTCGGGCAGGCCGACGATCGCGAACGCGGGCAATCCCGGCGCGACCTGCACCTGCACGTCGACCGCGCGGGCCTCGATCCCCTCGAATGCGACGGTGGAAACGCGTTGGACCATGCTGCCCCTATCTTCCGCAATCGAGGGTAGCGGAACCGCGCGACGAGCGCAAGAACATTACAAGAACATTCGGGTCGGCTGGCTCGGCTCGTCCGGTACCAAGTCACCGCGCGGCGCACCCGCTCCCGGCCGGCGCGGAAGCGTTGGGCGTCGCTCGCGATGACACGTGTTTCTCGCGATCGAACACAGCTCGCGTCGTCGACAACTGCAAGAATCATTTTCAAGAATCATTCCAGCACGCACGAGCATCGCGCTTATTGTCGCAGCGTGTCTTCAATTTCCTTGCTGTTTCAGCGATCGCACGCTGATCACGCGCGCAGTCTCGATCTATTCCAACTGCCGAGGTCTGTACTCGCGAGCCCCGCGCTGTAGAGCCGGATCACAAATCCATCCAGGCTGATATCAGGGGCGCCTTCGCGTGATCGATCGACTTGCTTCGCATTCCACCCGTCAACATCCAACGCTGCGAACGATCGGTCTGTGTACCGCCGCCGTCCTTGCCGCAGGAGTCACGATCGAACCTGCCGACGCGCAATCGGAACTACCGCCGGTGAGCGTGGACGCGCCTCAGCAACGCGCGGCAGCTGCGAATGCAAAACCGGTTCGTCGTCCGGTGACCGCACGCACGAGCCGCGCCAACCGCGCGGCTCGATCCCAGCAGGCGACGCCGCCAGCGGCGGCACGATCCGGTGCCGGTGCCGGTGAGCGCGCCGGCGGTCCGGTGGTCGGGTTCGTTGCCACGCGTTCGGGCACGGCGACCAAGACCGACACGCCGCTGATCGAAATCCCGCAATCGATCTCGGTCGTCACGACGGAGCAGATCAGGAATCAGGGTGCGGAATCGGTGGGCGCGGCATTGCGCTACACCGCAGGCGTCAGCGGCGACGTGAATGGCGGCTCGGACACCCGCTTCGGCGGCTTGCAGATCCGCGGCTTCGACATGACGATGCCGGGCCTCTATCTCGACGGCCTGCGGCTGCCGAGCAGCAACTATGTGCACTTCCTCGGGCTCGATCCGTACGGGGCCGAGCGCCTCGAGGTCCTGAAGGGGCCATCCTCGGCGATGTTTGGCGGCAGCGGCACCGGCGGCATCCTCAACTATGTCAGCAAGCTGCCGACCGCGCGCGAGTTCGGGGAAGTGTCGCTGTCCGGCGGCAGCTTCAACCGCTATCAGGGCGAGTTCGATATCGGCGGCCGCGCCAACAAGGAAGGGACGGTGCTGTGGCGCCTGACCGGCGTCGCGCGCGATGGCGAGACCCAGGTCGACTACACCAAGGACAGTCGCGTCTTCATCGCGCCCGCCGTCACCGTGAAGCCGAACGAGGACACCACGATCACCTTCCTCGCGAACTACCAGAAGGAACGCACCGGCTGGGGCCTGCAATTCCTGCCGCCGTCCGGCACCGTCTGGGCCAACAACGGCCGCTACATTCCGAACGCGCGTTTCGTCGGCGAACCCGGCTTCAACCAGTTCGACACCGAGCAATCCTCGGTCGGTTACATGCTGTCGCACGACTTCAACGAGGCGCTGACCTTCCGCCAGAACCTGCGCTATTCGTGGATGCAAAACGAGCAGAAGAGCTTCTACGGCACCGGCTATGCGTCGGCCGCCGACGAGGCTGCGGGCCTATTGTCGCGCGGCGGCGCCGGTGGCAGCTCGACGATCGATTCCTTCGCGGTCGACAACCAGCTGCAGGGCAAGTTCGTCACCGGCATGCTGAGCCACACGACGCTGTTCGGCGTCGATTACCGCAACACCTCGTTCCGCGACATGGCCTCGAGCTACAGCACCGGCAAGATCAACGTCTTCGCACCGGTCTACACCAACAGCTGGATCAACAACGGGCCGTATGACGACACCGGCATCAAGCAGTCGCAGGCCGGCCTCCATCTGCAGGATCAGATCAGGCTCGGCCGGCTGTCGTTCCTGCTTGGCGGGCGGCAGGATTTCGTCACCACCGACCTCGACAACAATCTCGCGAGGACGTCGACGTCGACCGATGCCTCGGCATTCACCGGCCGGGCGGCCGTCATGTACAATTTCGACAACGGGATCGCGCCCTATTTCAGCTATTCGGAATCATTCCTGCCGGTGCTGAGCATCAACGCCGCCGGCGAGCTGCTGAAGCCGGAGTCCGGCGTGCAGTACGAAGTCGGCGTCAAGTACCAGCCGGTCGGGATCAATGCGCTGATCACGCTGGCCGCCTTCGACCTCACCCGATCCAACGTCGTCACCTACGCGCCGCCGTCCTATTTCGCGGAGCAGACCGGCGAGGTCAGGTCGCGCGGCATTGAGCTCGAAGGCACCGCGACGCTCGTCGAGGGCGTCAACATCCGTGGCGGCTACGCCTACGTCGACGCGGTCGTCACCAAGGATCCCGTCAATGTCGGCAAGGCGCCGACCACGGTGCCGCTCAACCGCTTCTCGCTGTGGGGCGACTACACCGTTCAGGGCGGGCCGCTCGCCGGGGTCCAGTTCGGGGCCGGCGTCCGCTATGTCGGATCGACGTTCGGCGACGACGCCAACACCTTCAAGGTGCCGGCATCGACGGTCGTCGATGCGCTCGTCGCCTACACCAGGGACAATTACCGCTTCTCGCTCAACGTCACCAACCTCGCCGACACGCGCTATGTGGCAGCCTGCTACGGCAACACCAGCTGCTTCTACGCGGAGGGTCGCAAGGCGATCGCGAAGCTGACCTATCGCTGGTGATCACCCCCGAACAACCTGCTGAAATCCCCATGAGACCAATCTTCGGACGACTGCATCGCTGGGCGGGACTTGTCACCGCGGCCTTCCTGTTCTTCTCGGGCGTGACCGGCGCGATCATCTCGTGGGACCACGAGATCGACGATGTGCTCAACAGCAAGCTGTTCGAGGTGACGAGCTCCGGACCCGCGATCCCGTCGGTCGAGCTCGCCCAGCTGATCGAGCAGCGCGATCATCGCGCCCGCGTCGTCCACATGTTCATGACGGCGGAGAAAGGCGAGTCGCTGTGGTTCTTCGTGCTGCCGCGGATCGATCCGGCGACCGGCAAGCGTTACACGCTCGACTACAACCAGATCTTCCTGGATCCGAACACCGGCGTCGAGCTCGGACGCCGCTATTGGGGCGCGGTCTGGCCGGTGACCCGCGAAAACTTCGTCTCGTTCCTCTACAAACTGCACTACACGATGCATATCCCCGAATTCTGGGGCAGCGATCGTTGGGGCATGCGCTTCCTCGGCGTCATCGCCGTGATCTGGACGATCGATTGCTTCGTCGGCTTTTACCTGACCCTGCCGTCGCGGCGGCGCGCAAGGGCGGAGCAGGCGTCGGCGATATCGGGCCCGCGCGGCAAGGGTTTCTGGACCCGCTGGGCGCCGGCCTGGAAGATCAAGATCTCAGGCAGCGCCTATCGAATCAATTTCGACATTCATCGCGCCTTCAGCCTGTGGACCTGGGCCTTGCTGTTCGTGATCGCGTTCACGGCATTCTCGCTGAACCTCTATTTCGAGGTGTTCTCGCCGTTGATGAAGACCGTGTCCAACTACACGCCGACACCCTACGAACAGCGACCATACCGTCATCTCGACGATCCGATCGAGCCAAGGATGACCTATGCGGAGATCGCCACGCAGGCCGCGGCCGACGGCAGGGCGCACGGCTGGACCACGCCGATCGGTTCGATCAATTATGGTCCGGCCCACGGCGTCTATGCGGTCGCATTCTTCGAGCCGGGCGACGAACATGGCGCCGCGGGCGTCGGGCCGGCGCAGCTTTACTACGACAGCGAGGACGGCCGTCCGCTCGGCGAGCGGCTACCATGGGTCGGCACCGCGGCCGACGTGTTCGTGCAGATGCAGTTTCCATTGCATTCCGGCCGGATCGCCGGCTTGCCCGGGCGCATCCTGATCTCGCTGATGGGATTGGTGGTTGCGGCGCTGTCGGCGACGGGCGTCGTGATCTGGTGGCGCAAACGTCGTGCGCGGATTGGCGCGCGAGAAACGATGCGCACACGCCCCGAGAGCCGCCTTGCGCCGGCGGAATAGGCCGGACACCCCGTGGGCTCCTTGCACCGGATGACAAATGCATTCGGGAGCGGCGGCGGCCGCTCCCGAGGCAGTCCGTCTTCGCAATCAGTCCGTCACAGGTTCATCTGCATCGGCTCTGGATAGTAGTGGAAGCCTTCGCCGACCTTGGCGACGTGGCCGTAGCCCGGCCAGGCGAAGTGATAGGACATCACGGCCGTCTTGTTCGCGGCCAGCATCTCCAGCAGCTTGACCCGCGAGTTCGCCGCCTGCTTCGGATCGGTGTCGTAGGAGAACTCCATCCGCGGACGCTCCAGCAGCAGCACCGCGTGATGCGAGAGGTCGCCGAGGAACGCGAAGGATTTGCCGCCCGAGCTCACCATGAAGATGGTGTGGCCCACGGTGTGGCCGGGCGCCGCGATTGCCGTCACGCCGGGCAGGAATTCCTGGCCGTCCTTGAAGAACACGATGCGGTCGCGCACCGGCAGCAGGTTCTTGCGGGCATGCACGATGAAATCCTTCAACGGACTGCCCATCTTGCCTTCGTCGGTCCAGAACTCGAGATCGCTCTGCGCGATGTAGTATTGCGCATTCGGGAACAGCGGCTTGTCGTCGGCGCCGACAATGCCGCCGATATGATCGATATGCGCGTGCGACAGCACGACGGCGTCGATGTCTTCCGGCTTGATGCCGGCTTCCTTCATGCTCTTCTGCTGCCGGCCGGTGGTCTTGCCGAACAGTTGCGAGGTGCCCATGCCGGTATCGAACAGGATCAACTTGTCGCCGGTGTTGACGATCGGCGAATTCTGCTCGAGCACGACATTGTCGGGCGAGAGGAAGTTGTCGGAGAGCATCTTCTTCACCTCCTCCTTCGGCACACCGGTGAAGGTGCCGGAGGGATCGCCGAGCGGAAGCGGCCCGTCGGATACGACGGTCACTTCGGCTTCGCCGAGCATGAAGCGGTGCCAGTAGGGTGTCTGCGTGCCGAGCTTCGGCGCGCGTGCCTGTGCGGTGCCCCCGAGCAGGGTGCTGGCGCCGAGACCGGCACCGAGCGCGAGCAAGGATCGTCGTGAGACATTGAGCGTCATAACGTCTTCCTCCACATTTTTTATGATATTTCGCGTTGTTGCCCGCGCGTTGACCCGCCGCTTGACCTGACGCAGGCGAGCGGATGCTGCCCTCGCCCGCGCAAGCTGGCAAGAAGAATAAGGAGAACGCATGCGCGATCGAACGCTGGCTAAATTTCAGCCGGCTGTGCGGCGCACAAGGGAGGGTTATCTGGCGGCGCGCTTCTTCTCGATGGTATCCCAGATCATCGCCGCGACGTCGGGGCCATTGAGCCGCTGGATTGCGCGGATGCCGGTCGGCGAAGTGACGTTGATCTCGGTCAAATTGCCGTCGATCACGTCGAGGCCGACGAACATCAGACCAAGTTCGCGCAACGAGGGCCCAACGGTGGCGCAGATTTCGCGCTCGCGATCCGAGAGCTCGGTCGCCTTGGCCGCGCCGCCGCGGACCATGTTGGAGCGCAGATCGTCCGCCGCCGGCACGCGGTTGACGGCGCCGGCGAACTCGCCGTCGACCAGGATGATGCGCTTGTCGCCATGCTTCACCTCGGGGAGGAAGCGCTGGATCACCCAGGGCTCCTTGAACGTGACGGAGAACATGTCGAACAGCGAGCCGAAATTCATGTCCTGCGGCATCACGCGGAAGACCGCGGCGCCGCCATGGCCGTGCAACGGCTTCATGACGACGGCGCCGTGCTGGTCGCGGAATGCGTTGATCTCGTCGAGATCGCGCGAGATCAGGGTCGGCGGCATCAGCTGCGGGAAATTCATCACGAACAGCTTTTCCGGCGCGTTGCGTACGCTGGCCGGGTCGTTGACGACCAGCGTCTTCGGATGGATGCGCTCGAGCAAATGGGTCGAGGTGATGTAGGCGAGGTCGAACGGTGGATCCTGCCGCAGCAGCACGACGTCGAAGCCGTTGAGCGGCTCGCGCTTCGCCTCGCCCAGCGTGAAGTGATCGCCGACCTCGTCGCGCACGGTGAGAGGCTGCACCGGCGCCACCAGCTCCTCGCCGCGCAGCGACAGCTTGTCGGGCGTGTAGTAGGAAATGCCGTGGCCGCGCTTTTGCGCCTCGAGCAGCAGCGCGAAGGTCGAATCGCCGCGGATATTGATGCGCGCGATGGGATCCATCTGGACGGCGATCTTCAATTTCATAAGCGTGTCCCGCGAGGTCTTGAGGTTAATCAGGGCTGGCGTCGAATGCCGCTAACAGATGGCGCGGCAGGCTCTTCGGCGCAATCAGCACGGCGTCGAATCTGAGGTCAAATTCGGCATGTTCGGGATGCGCCATCAGCCAGGCCTGGGCGGCATTGATGATGCGCAGCTGCTGCCGCGGCGTCACCGCATAGGCGGCGTCGTCGAGGCTGGCACGGGCCTTGACCTCGACGAAGGCCAGCAAATTGCGCCGGCGCACCACGAGGTCGATCTCGCCGAAGGGGGTACGGAAGCGTCGTGCCAGGATGCGATAGCCCTTGGCGATCAGCAGGGCTGCGGCGCGGCTCTCCGCCGAGATGCCGGTCCGGAACGCCGCGACGCGCTCCGGCGAGGCGCTGTCAGTCTTGGCCATTGCCGTCCCCGGTGGTCTTCGCAAGCTCGAGGGCGCGGGCATAGACCTCGCGGCGCGGCCGGCCCGACAGCTCGACTGCATGGGCGACCGCGTCCTTGACGCTGCCGCGGGCGAGCTGCGCCCGCAGGAGATCGTCGAGCGTACCCTGGTCCATCACCCCGGCATCATCGGCCGGAGGTCCGATGACCAGCACGAACTCGCCGCGTGTTTCCAGCGCGTCCGCACTTGCCGCCAGCTCGGCGACCGGCGCGCGCGTGATCTGCTCGTGCAGCTTGGTCAGCTCGCGGCAGATCGCGGCATCGCGGCCGGCCATGATCGCGGCGAGATCGCGCAGCGTGTCCTGTACGCGATTGCCCGATTCGAACATCACGAGCGTCGAATCGACCCTCGCGAGCTCGTTGAGCCGTGCGCGGCGCGCGTGCTCCTTCGCGGGCAAAAATCCCTCGAAGAAAAACCGGTCGGTCGGCAATGCCGCGACCGACAGCGCCGTCAGCACCGACGATGGCCCTGGCACCGCGATGACGGCATGCCCGGCGGCGCAGACGTCGCGCACCAGCTTGAAGCCGGGATCGGAGATCAGCGGCGTGCCCGCGTCCGAAACCAGCGCGATCGCGGCGCCCTGCGCCAGCCGCTCCAGAATTTTGGGCCGGGCCTGGGCCGCGTTGTGCTCGTGGTAGAGCGCGAGCTCGGCGGCGATCGCATAACGCTCGGTCAGCCGGCGCGTGATTCTTGTGTCCTCGCAGGCGATGACGTCGACACCGGCCAGCGTCTCCAGCGCGCGCAAGGTGATGTCGGCGAGATTTCCGATCGGGGTCGCGACCAGATGGAGCCCGGGTGCGGCCCTCGGCGCGGCCAATTGCTGTCCGCCGATCGAAAAGGTTCTGGCCGCAGCGCCTGTCGTGGCATCCGAACTCTGGAGGGAACTGGCTTTTGCGCGCATAATGCCAATCTAGAGCGTTTTCGAGCGAAGTGGGTACCGGTTCACGTGAAGAAAACGCGTCAAACCGAGAATCTAGAGCCCCGTTCCGATTCAATCGGAACGGGATAAGCTCTAGAGGGATGGCGGCGCTAGCGCCATATCCGCAAACGGCAGTGACGGAACGCTGCCTGACGGGGGAAATGGAGGCCGCGGCAAGGGCGCCGCGGGGCCATAATCCTTTTGTTTTAGTTAACTATTCGCCGAGAATATGCCTGAATCCACCCGCCTCATCAGAGCCGGATGGAGTCCTGGCTGATCACGGTCGGCCAAGAGAAGAGAGACGATGGAAGGCCCGCATCACCGCAAGTCCCCGCCGTCGGGCACCACCCGGCGGACCGCGCTCGGCCTCCTCGTGGGCGCGCCGCTGCTGACGGCCTGTTCCGGCGTGCAGCAAAGCTTGAGCCAGTTTTCCAGCCCGCTCGGCGGCAACCAGGAAGGCGGTCCCGCCGGCCCGCAGCAGCAGCCGCAGGCGGTCGGCACCGGGCAGGTCAAGATCGGGCTGATCCTGCCGCTGTCGGCGTCCGGCAATGCCGGGCTTGCCGCCCAGTCGATGCGGAACGCGGCCGAAATGGCGCTGGCGGAATTTCAGAACCCGAACATCCAGCTCCTGATCAAGGACGATGGCGGCAGCCCGCAGGGCGCATCGCAGGGTGCCCAGCAGGCACTGTCCGAAGGCGCCGAGATCATTCTGGGACCGCTGTTCGCAGGCTCGGTGCCGGCCGTCGCGCAACTGACGCGGCCGCGCGGAACCTCGGTGATCGCGTTCTCCACCGATTCGAGCGTGGCCGGGCGCGGCGTCTATCTGCTGAGCTTCCTGCCGGAATCCGACATCAATCGCATCGTCGACTATTCCGCCGGGATCGGAAAGCGCTCGTTCGCCGCGATGGTGCCTGATAACGCCTATGGCAACGTGGTCGAGGCCGCGTTCAAGCAGGCGGTCGGCCGCAAGAACGGCCGCGTCGTCGCATTCGAGAAATATGGCGCCGATCGCGCGACGCCGGCGCGAACCGTGGCGCAGGCGCTCGGCCAGGCCGATGCGCTGCTGATCGCCGACGATGGTGATTCGGTCGTCGCGACCGCCGATGCCTTGACCGCGGCGGGCGCCAATCTGCGCAACATCCAGCTGCTCGGCACCGGGCTGTGGGACAATCCGCGGGTGTTCGCGAGCCCCGTCTTGCAGGGCGGCCTCTACGCCGCGCCCGATCCGTCCGGCTTCCGCAGCTTCGCCGGCCGCTACCGCAGCAAATATGGCGGCGAGCCGGTGCGCACTGCAACGCTTGCCTATGATGCGGTGGCGCTGATGGCGGCGCTCGCGCGCACGCAAGGCGCGCAGCGCTTTGCGCCGGAGACGCTGACCAATCCATCCGGCTTCGCCGGTATCGACGGTCTGTTCCGCTTCCGCTCCGACGGCACCAATGAGCGCGGCCTTGCGGTCATGAAGGTGGCTTCGGGCGGCGCTACTGCGGTTGCAGGTTCGCCGAAGAGTTTTGGGGCTTAATTTTCGTCAGGCGGCGGCCTGAAATCGCGCTAAAGCACCCGCCAGCTACTGTGCATGGGGTTGTTTTCGATATTTTGGCGCCGTGCAGCTAGGCCGCGAGATCCGCGACGACGGCGTCGAGCACCGGGAATCCCGACTTGGTCACGCGCAGCCGTCCGTCGGCATCGACGGCGATCGCGCCTTCCTCGCGCAGCATCGCGATCCGGTGCGGATCGAGCTGGCGGCCGGAGAGCTTCGCATAGCGCTTTGGATCGATCCCCTCGGCGAGCCGCAGCCCCATCAAGAGAAACTCGTCGGCGCGTTCTTCGCTGTTGAGGCTGTCATCGCTGACGACGCCATGGCCGCGCTCCTCGACGTTCAAAAGCCAGGCCTCGGGGCGCCGCTCGGTCGCGGTGGCGTGCCTGACGCCATCGATGTCGAGCCTTCCATGTGCGCCGGGGCCGATGCCGGCATATTCCTCACCGCGCCAGTAGACGAGGTTGTGCTTGCACTCGGCGCCGGCACGGGCGTGATTGGAGATCTCGTAGGCCGGCAATCCCTCGCGGGCGCAGACCTCCTGCGTCACGTCGTAGAGCGCGCGCGCGGTCGCTTCGTCCGGCGTCTGCAATTTGCCAGCGGCATGCAGCCCGAAGAACGGCGTGCCTTCCTCGATCGTGAGCTGATAGAGCGACAGATGCTCGGCCGCTTCCGAGATCGCCTGCTTCAATTCATCGGCCCACATCCGCGGCGTCTGGTCGGGGCGGGCATAGATCAGATCGAACGAGTAGCGGTCGAATGCGCTTCGCGCGATCGCGACCGCGTCGAGCGCCTCGCGCGCGGTGTGCAGACGGCCCAGTGCCTTCAGCGAGGCGTCATCGAGCGCCTGCACGCCGAGCGAGACGCGATTGACGCCGGCTGCGCGATAGCCGCGAAAGCGCGTCGCCTCGACGCTGGTCGGATTGGCCTCGAGCGTGACCTCGACATCGCGCGAGACCTGCCAGTGCTTGCCGATGGCATCGAGCACGGCACCGACGGTCTGCGGCTGCATCAACGACGGCGTGCCGCCGCCGAGGAAGATCGAGGACACCTGCCGCCCCGGCACGCGCGCAGCCGTCGTCTCGATCTCGCGGGCGAACGCGCGCACGAAGCGCTCCTCGTCGACCGGTGCATGCCGCACGTGGCTGTTGAAATCACAATACGGGCATTTCGACAGGCAGAACGGCCAGTGCACGTAGACGCCGAAGGCTGCTCGGTCAGCGTGGCTCAAGGCAGATCTCCGCGAGCTTCACGAAGGCGCGGGCGCGATGCGACAGGCCGAGCCCGAGCGGCGGCAGGCCGTGCTTCTCGATGCTCGTCATCTCGCCGAAGGTCCGCGCGTAGCCGTCGGGCAGGAAGGCCGGATCGTAGCCGAAGCCGGCAGTGCCACGCGGCGGCCAGACCAGGGTTCCATCGACGCGGGCCTCGACCTCCTCGAGATGGTCGTCGGGCCAGGCCACGCACAACGCCGAGACGAAGTGCGCCTTGCGCCGGTCCGGTGCGGTGGCGCCGCGTTCCTGCAGCAGCCGCTCGATCCGCGTCATCGCCGCCATGAAATCCTTGCCCTCGCCGGCCCAGCGCGCCGAGTAGATCCCGGGCGCGCCGTCGAGCGCGTCGACCACGATGCCGGAATCGTCGGCGAAGGCGGGCAGTCCGGTCGCCTTCGCTGCCGCGATCGCCTTGATCGCCGCGTTGGCGCGAAAACTGTCGCCGGTCTCCTCGGGCTCGGCAAGGTCAAGCTCGCCCGCCGACACCACCTCCACGCCGTGCGGCGCCAGCAGTTCCCGCATCTCGGCAAGCTTGCCGGGATTATGGGTGGCGATGACGAGCCTTCCGGTGATTCGGCGGTGCATGACCAATCTGACTACGCCACCGCGATCTTTTGCAAGTCGACCAGACGCGCGACACCTTTGCGCGCCAGCGCCATCAGCGCCAGGAACTCACCTTCCGAGAACGGCGTCTTCTCGGCGGTGCCCTGCACCTCGATGATCCGGCCGTCGCCGGTCATGACGAAATTGGCGTCGGTGTCGGCTTCGGAATCCTCGGCATAGTCGAGATCGAGCACCGGCGTGCCCTGGTAGATGCCGCAGGAGATCGCCGCCACATTGTCGCGCAACACATTGGTCTTCAGCATGTTGCGGGTCTTCATCCAGTTGATGCAGTCGGCCAGCGCCACCCAGGCACCGGTGATCGAGGCGGTGCGGGTGCCGCCGTCGGCCTGGATGACGTCGCAATCGACCGTGATCTGGCGCTCGCCGAGCGCCTCGAGATCGACGGCCGCGCGCAGCGAGCGGCCGATCAGCCGCTGGATCTCGACCGTCCGGCCGCCCTGCTTGCCGGCCGAGGCCTCGCGGCGGGTGCGTTCCAGGGTGGCACGCGGCAGCATGCCGTATTCGGCAGTGACCCAGCCGCGGCCCTGGCCCTTCAGCCACGGCGGCAACCGCTCTTCCAGCGTCGCGGTCACCAGCACATGGGTGTCGCCGAACCTCACCATGCAGGAACCTTCGGCATATTTGACGACGCCGCGTTCCAGCGACACGGGACGCAGTTCATCGGGTGCACGGCGGCTTGGCCGCATGAAATCCTCCAGAAATCCGAGAAAATTGGCTGGCCGTGCTTGTAGGAGGGGGAAGGGGCAGCGGCAAGGGTTTTCGGCCCCGGCAGGGTCCTGTACGACGGGGCCGAATGCATGCTTGTCATCGGCCCCTCGGATCGACAAATTATGCAGTAATTGTGAGGGACTGGAGTGTGACTCACCACGATCCGATTGGCCTGATCGCGCCGCATGCCGGGCTCGCCCAGCTCAACGAGCGTTCGCGCGACATTTTTCGTCAAATCGTCGAAAGCTATCTTGCGACCGGCGAGCCGGTCGGTTCGCGCAACATTTCGCGCCTGATCGCATTACCGCTGTCGCCGGCCTCGGTCCGCAACGTGATGTCGGATCTCGAGCAGCTCGGCCTGATCTATGCGCCGCACACCTCCGCCGGCCGGTTACCGACCGAACTCGGGCTGCGCTTCTTCGTCGACGCGCTGATGCAGGTCGGCGACCTCACCGAGGCCGAGCGTCAATCGATCCAGACCCAGCTTGCGGCCGTCGGCCGCGCGCAATCCGTCGAGGCCGCGCTTGGCGAAGCCCTGACGCGGCTGTCGGGGCTGACGCGCGCCGCGGCGGTGGTGCTGACGCAAAAGTCGAATGCGCGGCTGAAGCACATCGAGTTCGTGCGGTTGGAGCCGGAGAAGGCGCTGGTCGTGCTGGTCGGCGAAGACGGCCAGGTCGAAAACCGCGTGCTGGCGCTGCCGCCGGGTGTTCCATCCTCGGCCTTGACCGAGGCGACCAACTTCCTCAATGCGCGGATTCGCGGCCGGACGCTGGCTGAAGCGCGGCTCGAGCTCGAGACGGCATTGACGCAAAACCGCGCCGAGCTCGATCAGCTCACGCAAAAGGTGGTCGCGGCGGGCATCGCGAGCTGGTCCGGCGGCGAGAACGAGGACCGCCAGCTGATCGTGCGCGGTCACGCCAATCTGCTCGAGGACCTGCATGCGCTCGACGATCTCGAGCGCATCAAATCGCTGTTCGACGATCTCGAAACCAAGCGCGGCGTGATCGATCTGCTCGGCCGCGCCGAACGCGGCGAGGGCGTGCGGATCTTCATCGGCTCGGAGAACAAGCTGTTCTCGCTGTCGGGTTCCTCGACCATCATCGCGCCCTACGGCGACGCCCAGGGCCGGATCGTGGGCGTCCTCGGCGTGATCGGACCGACGCGGCTGAACTACGCGCGGGTGATCCCGACCGTCGATTATGCGGCGCGCATCGTCAGCAAGATGCTGGGCGGCTGACCGGAGGGCGATTTCGCTTTCATTTGACGGGTTTTCTTCACCCAAGCCGGAGATCCCAGTTCCCGAGACCGGTATGTTGCGCTTGATTTTCGCCGCCCAAAGCACGATATCCCGGCAAGCAATCCCCAAGATTTGAACCGACGCGAGTTTTCGAGAAGGCAAGCCATGACCGATCCGAACCGGGCCAATGACAACACCGAGAATTCGGCGCCGACGGGTGAGCCCGTGGTCTCGAAGCCCTACATCATGCCTGACGAGCCCGAGGCCGGATCGGCCGAGGCGCTGACCAAGGAACTCGCCGAGGCGCGCGACCGCACGCTGCGCACGCTGGCCGAGATGGAGAATCTCCGCCAGCGCACCCGCCGCGAGGTCGCCGACGCCAAGACCTACGGCATCACCGGCTTTGCCCGCGACGTGCTCGATATCGCCGACAACCTGCAGCGCGCGCTCGATGCGGTGCCGGCCGAGACCAAGGAAGCCGCCGATCCCGGCCTGAAGGCGCTGATCGAAGGCGTCGAGCTGACCGAACGTTCGCTGCTCAACGCGCTAGAGAAGAACGGCGTCAAGAAGTTCGACCCGATCGGCGAGAAGTTCGATCCGAACTTCCAGCAGGCGATGTTCGAGGTGCCTGATCCGTCGGTGCCGTCGGGCACCGTGGTGCAGGTCGTGCAGGCCGGTTACATGATCGGCGAGCGCATCCTGCGCCCGGCCCTGGTCGGCGTCTCCAAGGGCGGCGCCAAGGCCGCCCCGACCGCCGACATCACTGCCTGATCCCGGCTGCCTGTTTGTGAGCTCGCGGATTGCGCGGGCTCACGGTCGCGGCTTTTCGTGTGCCTTCGGCCAATAGGTGCCGAAGCTCCAGAGATTTCCTTCCGGATCGCGGCAGGCGAAGTCGCGGCTGCCATAGTCGGTGTCTCGCAGTTCCATCTCGATCTTGGCGCCGGCAGCCTTGACCTTCGCGTGCAGCGCGTCGGGATCGTCGACGGCGATATAGATCGAGTCCGTGCGACGGTTGTCGAGGTCGCCGACCAGCCGGCCATATGCGTCGTCACGGCTCTGGCCCAGCATCAGCATCGAGGATCCATAGGCGAGCTCGGCGTGATGGATCACGCCGCCATCGCGGTAGACGACGTGTTCGGTGAACCCAAGCACCGTCGTGAGCCAATTGGTCATCGCCTCGGCGTCCTTGCAGCGCAGGGTCGGATAGATGCGGGGCGGTTCGATGTCGTGCGTCATGGTCGCTCACCTCCTTGGCTGACGGCGCCATCCTGCACGAGGCAACGCGGCCTCGGCTTGAAGGTTTGTTACCAGTCTGCCAGCCCATCGCCGGCGTGAACCAGCCGGCGGTCGGTCAGCGCCTGGCGGCGCGCCCAGGCGGTTGGCGGTTCGCCCGCGAACTCGACGAACTCGCGGGCGAGATGGGCCTGATCGGCATAGCCGCTTTCCGCCGCGATCCCCGCCCAGCCAAGCGCGGCGCCGCTTTGTGCCAGCCGGCTCGCCCGGTGAAACCGCATCATGCGCGCCAGCGATTTGGGGGCGAGGCCGAGCTCGGACCGAAACCGGCCGGCCAGATGCTTGCGGCTCCAGCCGATCTCATCGGCCAGTGCCGTGATGCTGACAGCACCGGCCGAACGCGCCAGTTTTCGATAGGCGAACGTGACTTCGGGAGACGGCATGTGGCCGGCGCGGCGCAGCACGAACGCCTCGATCAGGTCGAAGCGGCGCTGCCAGCACGCCACGGCGCCGAGCTGCTCGCGCAGACGACGGCCATCATGGCCGAGCACATCGTCGATATCGACCATGCGCCCGACCAGGTCGGTCACGGCGCCGCCGAAGAAGCTGTAGGCGCCGAGCGGGGTGAAATCGACCTGCACGCAGGCAGCGTGGCCGTCGGACTCGATGTAGACAGGCCCGGCATGCAGGCCGGCGGCGAAGCTGAGCTGACGATCGGCCGCGCCGGGCTCGCGCGACAGCGCGATCAGGAACGGCGAGCCGAAACTGATGATCAGCGGGACGATCAGCGGCGCGGTCTGCCGTTGTGCGAACCGGCCCGTCGCGGTCTCGCGATAACCGGTGATCCGGACGATCAGGCCCGCCAGGCGCGGCGATGGCAGGCGCTGCGCGAGATCGAATGCAAGGGGTGACGCAGGCTCGGCCATGCGGATCTCGCGAGGCAGCGTCCTACGCGATATCCGAGGACTGGATACGCTTGACGCCGGCCTTGGCCATGTCGTCCCAGGCCTTGGCGAGCGATCCCTGGGTGTCGATGCCGCGGCAGGCATCTTCCACCACATAGGTCTCGAAGCCGGCCTTGCGCGCATCGAGCGCGGTCCATGCCACGCAGAAATCGGTGGCGAGCCCGGCCACGAAAACCCGCTCGACGTTGCGCGCCTTGAGATAGGCGGCGAGCCCCGTGGTTGTCTTGCCGTCGGCCTCGGTGAAGGCGGAGTAGCTGTCGACGTCCTTGTGAAAACCCTTGCGGATGATCAGCCCGGCCTGCGGGATCGCGAGCTCCTTCGACAGCGAGGCGCCATCGGTGCCCTGGACGCAGTGGTCGGGCCACAGCACCTGCTTGCCATAGGCAAGGTCGACGGTCTCGAACGGCTTCTTGCCGGAATGGGTCGAGGCAAAGGAGATGTGCCCGGGCGTGTGCCAATCCTGCGTCATCACCACATTGGCAAAGCTCTTGGCGATCCGGTTGATCACCGGCACCACCTGCTCGCCGTCCTTCACCGCAAGGCTGCCGCCGGGCAGGAAGCAGTTCTGGACGTCGATCACGAGCAGCGCGGAGCCGTCGTCGGGCTTGATCGCAGCCGCCCAGAGATGTTTTGGAACCAGCGCCGCAAGCGCCAGCGTACCGAGCCCTGCAACGACCTGTCGTCGATCCAACATCGCGCCCCTCCTCGCTCTGATAACCGTGCGAGGAGGCTAGTTCCGTTCGTGGAGCTGCGAAAGTCCGATTTTTCGGCGGGCCTGTCAGCCGCGCGGCTGGATGCCGTCGCGCACCGCGCGGAAGCGCGGGAAGGCCTTCTCCCAATCGGTGCGCGGGGAGCTGCCGATGATGCGCATCGATGTTTGCGCGCCGAACCGCAGCCACTGCACGATGGTCACCGGGGTATTGTCCTTGCCGCTGACGGCGTCGATGCGCGTCTCGAAGCCGGGCTGGCCGTCGATCCGGATCGGTTCGGACATGGTGATCCGCCCGTCGCGCACGCCGGGGATGGTGGTGGCGATCTGCTGGGCGAAGCGACCGCGATCATCTGGTGTGGCCGGGGCCGAGCCGATGATGCCAAGCAGCATGAAGGGCTTGGTCTCAAGGCCCTTGTCGTCGCCGTCGGCCATCAGCAGCGCCGCGCCCGGCGCCAGCATGCGGACATTCTTGAAGCTGCTGAGCTCGGTGACCTTGAACGGCATCATGCCGAGCTGTTCGTCGACCGGCACCTCGTTGCGGATCTGGGCGGTGGCGAACATCTGCCGCACGGCGTCGTCGGTGTAGATCTTGCTCGCGTTCTCCGGCACCTGCACCGCGACATAGCCGGAGAAGGTCGGTCCCGGCAGGATCATGGAATAGCGCCGCACATTGGTGGTGCCGTCGCGCGCGCTCTCCACGGTGTAATAGGCAAGGCCGGCCGGCGTCTCGAGGCTCTCCGGCTTGATGTTTCCGCTACCGGCCGGGTTGGCCTTGAAGGCGCTCACGACCTCGTTGTAGGCGTCCGCGGGCAGATCGGCGATCAGGACCTTCACGCCCTGGTCCTCGGTCTCGAAGCCGATGAACGATTTGGCGCGGTTGAGGCCCACCAGCGGCTTCATCCCGACATGCGCGCCCGGCGGAAACACCACGTCGGCGGCAAAGCCACGACAGGTGGCAGCAAGCAGCAAGGCAACCGCAACGAGAAGTCGGAAAGGCGTCATGGGGGATCTACCGGTTTTGCTTGGTGGCCGCGCAACGGGGCCGGTGCAGGGCTGGATGGCCTCTTTCAGTCGGACCGCTTTTAGCGGTTTTGATGACCCTGCAACAGGCCGCCAAAGCCGCGCTCCGGGCCTGCAGGCCCGATTCCATGGGCTTTTCGTCCCGATTGGCTGGCACTTTCCAGTTTCCCGACGTTTCCGACGATCGGCCGCCAGCGGCCAAACAGCGCGCCCTTGGCCTGCGCCCGCTTCCGCATACGACGTTTGTGAGTGTTCACTCAACAGCGCTGATGTCGTGTAGCGGATGTTCGCGGTCGACGGCTGACCGCATCATTGCCGATTTGTTAACTTGGATCGGGCTTGAACCGGCGCCGCAGTCGGGCTGACACAATCTTTCAAACGTCAGTCTTTTCAGGCCTCAACGTTGCGTCCAGTCCTTGCGGGCAGGACCCTCTCTCCTATATCAGGCTCACCGTCGCAATATCGCGAGTATGTGAACGTCTGGGGGTTCGGTACGGAGCGCCGTCAGGGCCCAACCAACCTGCCGTAGCAAAGAGGATATCAAAACCATGGGTAAGGTCATTGGGATCGACCTCGGCACCACGAATTCGTGCGTCGCCGTAATGGATGGCAAGAACGCCAAGGTGATCGAGAATGCCGAGGGCATGCGAACGACGCCGTCGATCGTTGCTTTCACCGACGATGGCGAGCGCCTCGTCGGACAGCCGGCGAAGCGCCAGGCGGTGACCAATCCCGAGCGTACGTTCTTTGCGGTGAAGCGCCTCATTGGCCGCCGCTATGACGACCCGATGGTCGAGAAGGACAAGAAGCTCGTTCCCTACAAGATCGTCAAGGCATCGAACGGCGACGCCTGGGTCGAAGCCGATGGCAAGACCTATTCGCCCTCGCAGGTCTCGGCCTTCATTCTGCAGAAGATGAAGGAGACCGCTGAGGCGCATCTCGGCCAGAAGGTCGAGCAGGCTGTCATCACGGTTCCCGCCTATTTCAACGACGCGCAGCGCCAGGCCACCAAGGACGCCGGCAAGATCGCCGGCCTCGAAGTGCTGCGCATCATCAACGAGCCGACGGCTGCCGCGCTCGCCTACGGTCTCGACAAGTCGAAGTCCGGCACGATCGCCGTGTACGACCTCGGCGGCGGCACCTTCGACGTCTCGATCCTCGAGATCGGCGACGGCGTGTTCGAGGTGAAGTCGACCAACGGCGACACCTTCCTCGGCGGTGAGGATTTCGACATGCGCTTGGTCGGCTATCTCGCCGACGAATTCCAGAAGGAGCAGGGCATCAACCTGCGCAACGACAAGCTTGCCTTGCAGCGCCTGAAGGAGGCTGCGGAGAAGGCCAAGATCGAGCTGTCGTCGACCACGCAGACCGAAATCAACCTGCCGTTCATCACGGCTGACCAGACCGGTCCGAAGCATCTGACGATGAAGCTGACCCGCGCCAAGTTCGAGGCGCTGGTGGCCGACCTCGTCGAGAAGACCATCGAGCCGTGCCGCAAGGCGCTGAAGGATGCCGGCCTGACCGCCGGCGAGATCGGCGAAGTGGTGCTGGTCGGCGGCATGACCCGCATGCCGAAGATCCAGGAAGTCGTGAAGCAGTTCTTCGGCAAGGAGCCGCACAAGGGCGTCAATCCCGACGAGGTCGTCGCGATCGGCGCTGCGATCCAGGCCGGCGTGCTGCAGGGCGATGTCAAGGACGTGCTGCTGCTCGACGTGACCCCGCTGTCGCTGGGCATCGAGACGCTGGGCGGCGTGTTCACCCGCATCATCGACCGCAACACCACGATCCCGACCAAGAAGAGCCAGGTGTTCTCGACCGCCGAAGACAATCAGGGCGCCGTCACCATCCGCGTCTTCCAGGGCGAGCGTGAAATGGCGGCCGACAACAAGATGCTCGGCCAGTTCGACCTGATGGGCATTCCGCCGGCTCCGCGCGGCATGCCGCAGATCGAGGTAACCTTCGACATCGACGCCAACGGCATCGTCAACGTGTCGGCCAAGGACAAGGCGACCGGCAAGGAACAGCAGATCCGGATCCAGGCATCCGGCGGTCTGTCCGAGGCCGACATCGACAAGATGGTCAAGGACGCCGAGGTCAACGCCGCCGAGGACAAGAAGCGCCGCGAGGCTGTCGACGCCAAGAACCATGCCGACGGCCTGGTTCATTCGACCGAGAAGGCTCTGGCCGAACACGGTTCGAAGATCGCCGACACCGAGCGCCGCGCGATCGAAGACGCCGTCAGCGACCTCAAGGAAGCGCTGAAGGGCGACGACGCCGAGGCGATCAAGGCCAAGACCAACACGCTGGCGCAGGCTTCGATGAAGCTCGGCGAGGCCATGTACAAGCAGCAGGCCGAGGCCGATGCGGCCAAGGACGCTGCCAAGGATGACGTTGTCGACGCGGAGTTCACCGAGGTCGATGACGACAAGAACAGCAAGAAGTCTGCTTAAGCGGATTTGCGATCATGACCCTCACACCAATGAGTACGCGCCGCGGCTCGGAGGAGTGGGGGTCATTTTTCTTTAAGGCGATCGCTGCATCTTCCAGACAGGCGCAATCCTTGACGCGATCCTGAGCGCAAGCTTCGGCGATCGCGATGAACTTCGGACGGAATTGAAGGATGTCCACCAAGCGCTGCTATTACGAGACCCTCGAGGTTGAGCGGAACGCGGACGAGACCAAGCTGAAATCGGCTTTCCGCAAGCTCGCGATGAAATGGCATCCGGACAAGAATCCGGGCGACGCCACCAGCGAAGTCCGGTTCAAGGAAATCAACGAAGCCTATGAGGTGCTGAAGGACGGCGACAAGCGCGCCGCCTATGACCGCTTCGGCCATGCCGCTTTCGAGCAGGGCATGGGCGGCGGCGGCCCCGGCTTCGGCGCCGGCTTCGCCTCATCCTTCTCCGACATTTTCGAAGACCTGTTCGGCATGGCCGGGCAGCGCCGCGGCGGCGGCCGCGAGCGCGGCGCCGACCTGCGCTACAACATGGAGATCACGCTCGAGGAGGCCTTCCAGGGCAAGACCGCGCAGATCGAGATCCCGGTCTCGGTTACCTGCGAATCCTGCTCGGGCACCGGCGCCAAGGCCGGCACCAAGCCGAAGACCTGCTCGCATTGCGGCGGCGCCGGCCGTATCCGACAGGCCCAGGGCTTCTTCACGCTGGAGCGGACCTGTCCCGGCTGTCAGGGCCGCGGCCAGATGATCGAGGATGCCTGCACCTCCTGCGCCGGTTCCGGCCGGGTGACGCGCGACCGCACGCTGTCGGTCAACATTCCCCCGGGCGTCGAGGACGGCACCCGGATTCGTCTCGCCGGCGAAGGCGAGGCCGGTGTCCGCGGCGGACCGCCCGGCGACCTCTACATCTTCCTGTCGCTGACCACGCACCAGTTCTTCCAGCGCGACGGCGCCGACCTGCACTGCCGCGTGCCGATCTCGATGGTGACCGCAGCGCTCGGCGGCGAATTCGAGGTGCCGACCATCGACAAGGGCAAGACCAAGGTGAAGGTGCCGGCCGGCACCCAGTCCAGCCGGCGATTCCGCATCGCATCAAAGGGTATGCCGGTGCTCCGTTCGCGCCAGACCGGCGACATGTATGTGCAGGTCGTGGTCGAAACGCCGCAAAATCTGACCAAGAAGCAGCAAGAACTGCTGATGGAGTTCGAAAAACTCTCGTCCGGCGCAACCCAGCCGGAGGCGGCGGGTTTCTTCTCTAAGGTCAAGGACTTCTTTGGCAATCGCTCCGTCTAGCCGCAGTCGTTATGCTTGACCGTAACGACTTCGATCTATACGTGTTTGTGACTGTTTTCTGACAACCGCTCGATTGTGCGGTCCCCGCCTGGTAGCGACATGCCTTTGCAATCGTCCGTGCGTGCGTCGAAGAAGCCCCTCCGTCTCGACGACGAGGTTCGATTTCTCCGTTCATGGATGGAGAAGCCGCTGCATATGGGCGCGGTGATGCCGTCCGGACGGCTGCTCGCCCGCACCATGGCGCAATATGTCGATCGCGACGCCGAAGGGCCGGTCATCGAACTTGGACCCGGCACCGGGGCGATCACCAACGCGCTGATCGAGCACGGCGTCGATCAAAAGCGTCTCGTCCTGGTCGAATACAATCCCGGCTTCTGCGCGTTGCTGCGCGAACGCTATCCGCAGGCCAGGGTCGTCCAGGGGGACGCCTACACGCTGCGCGATACTGTGTGGGAGGTGCTGAAATCTCCCGCCTCGGCCGTGGTCTCCGGCCTGCCGCTCGTCACCAAGCCGATGCTGACCCGCCTGAGGCTGGTCCGTGACGCCTTCCTGGCGCTCGCACCCGGCGCGCCGTTCATTCAGTTCACCTATTCGGTGGTGCCTCCGATTCCGAAGTCGCTGCCGGGCGTGTCCACAGAGGCCTCCGAGCGGATCTGGATGAACCTTCCGCCGGCGCGGGTCTGGGTGTATCGCAAGGGCTGACCACCCAGCGCCCGTCGCGCTGGGCCTGCGCCCAATACCTGCGATTTCAAGATGTCCGCGCTGAAAATCCTCGTGATCCCCGGATCGCTTCGGTCAGGCTCGCTCAATGCGAAGCTGGCCGCCGTGCTGGCGTACGAACTGGCGCAATCCGGCGCCGACGTCACCCGCATCTCGCTCGGCGATTTTCCGCTGCCGATCTATGACGGCGATCTGCAGGCGAAATCCGGCGTGCCGCAGCATGCCGTGAATCTGAAGCGGATGATCGGCGCCCATCATGGCGTGCTGATCGTGACGCCGGAATACAATTCCTCGGTGCCGGCGCTGGTGAAGAACACGATCGACTGGGTGAGCCGCGTGCAGGATCCGCATGAGGTGCGAGGTCAGGTGTTCCACGGCCGCGCGTTCGCGATTTCAGCCGCATCCGGCAACCGGCTCGGCGGCACCCGCGCGCTGGCCGCGCTTCGCCTGATCCTGACGGCGTGCCACGCCACCGTGATCCCGAACCAGCTCGCGCTGTCATTCGCCGAGCAGGCCTACGACGATATGGATCATCTGAAGCACCAGGCCGACATCGACGCGATGCGGGCGCTGGTGCGGCAGCTGATCGACCAATCCCAACGCATGATGTGAGGTGACATGCAGCCAGCCAGGATCGCTCCAAAAGACCGGTTGATCGTGGCGCTCGATCTGCCGTCGGTCGCCAGCGCCGAGGCGATGATCGACCGGCTCGGCGATGCCGTCACCTTCTACAAGATCGGCTATCAGCTCGGTTATGCCGGCGGCCTCATCCTGGCGAAGCAGCTTGCAGGCAGTGGCAAGAAGGTCTTCCTCGATCTGAAACTGCACGACATCGGCAACACCGTCGCGCGCGGGGTCGAAAGCGTCGCCGGGCTCGGCGCGACTTTTCTCACCGTGCATGCCTACCCGCAGACCATGAAGGCAGCGGTCGAGGCGCGCGCCGGCTCCGACCTGAAGATCCTCGCGGTGACGGTGCTGACCTCCTACGACGACACCGATCTGCATGCGGCGGGCTATCGCCTCAACGTCTCCGATCTCGTCGAAGCGCGCGCCAAACAGGCGCAGGCGCTTGGCGTCGACGGCCTCGTCAGCTCGCCCGAGGAGGCCGCCGCCTTGCGCAAGATCGTCGGCGATCAGATGAACCTGGTGACGCCGGGCATCCGCCCCGCGGGCTCGGCGACCGGCGACCAGAAGCGCATCATGACGCCGGCCCGCGCCATTGCCGCCGGCGCCGACTATCTGGTGGTTGGACGTCCGGTGATGGAAGCCGCCGATCCGAAGGCATCAGCCGAAGCCATTCACGCCGAAATCGCCCAGGCGCTCGCCTGAACAACAAGAGGGAGAACAGAGATGGCGAAGGGATACTGGATTGGACGCGTCGACGTTCATAATGACGAGGGCTACAAGCCCTACGCGGTGGCCAACCTTGCGATCTTCAAGAAGTTCGGCGGCCGTTATGTGGTGCGCGGCGGCCAGCTCAACTGCGTCGAGGGAGAGAGCCGCTCCCGCAATGTCGTGATCGAATTCCCCGACTACGCAACCGCGATGGCCTGCTACAACTCCCCGGAATACCAAGCCAACATCAAGGTGCGGCAGCCGCATTCGATCGCCGACCTCATCATCATCGAGGGCTATGACGGCCCGCAGCCCTGATCGCGGGTGGCCGGTTCGGTTGCCGGAACAGCCTTGGCTCGCTATATCGCGTGGAGAGGTGAGCCATGGCTGACATGCGTCTGATTGTTGCGGGAGCCGGCGGCCGGATGGGCCGCACGCTGACGCGGGTGATTTCCGAGACCCCGGGGGCGGTGCTGGTCGGTGCGCTGGAAGCGCCGGGCTCGGAGCTGCTCGGCAAGGACGCCGGCGTGCTCGCCGGCCTCCCCGCCAATGACGTCAAGCTGTCGGCCGATCTGTGGTCGATGTCGGCGGGCGCCGACGGCATCCTGGATTTCACCGTGCCGGCCGCGACCATCGCCAATGTCGCGATCGCGGCCGAGCGCGGCCTCGTTCACGTCATCGGCACCACCGGCATGTCGCCGTCCGACGATGCGGTGATCCGCAGCGTGACCAACCGCGCCATTGTGGTGAAATCCGGCAATATGAGCCTCGGTGTCAATCTGCTCGCCGCGCTCGTCAAGCGCGTCGCGCAATCGCTCGACCAGAGCTTTGACATCGAGATTCTCGAGATGCACCACAAGTCCAAGATCGATGCCCCGTCGGGCACCGCCTTGATGCTCGGTGAAGCCGCGGCCGCGGGACGCAAGATCGCGCTCGACCAGCATTCGGCGCGCGGTCGCGATGGTCTCACCGGCGCGCGGCGCGCGGGCGATATCGGCTTTGCCTCGTTGCGCGGCGGCACTGCGGCCGGCGATCACAGCGTGATCTTTGCCGGCCCCTCCGAGCGCATCACGCTCTCGCACCATGCCGAGGATCGCGCGCTGTTCGCGCAGGGCGCGCTGAAGGCGGCACTGTGGGCGCATGGCAAGAAGCCCGGCATGTATTCGATGGCCGATGTCCTCGGGTTGAGCGACTGACGCCGCTCGACGGAATGAAATCCAGCTAAGCGAAAACGGAATCTGAAATGAGTGATCGTCTTCTTGTGCTCGTTCGTCACGGTCAGAGCGACTGGAATCTGAAGAACCTCTTCACCGGGTGGAAGGACCCTGATCTCACCGAGCAAGGCGTCAACGAAGCCAACGAGGCCGGCCGCAAGCTGAAGGCGCAGGGCCTGTCGTTTGATGTCGCGTTCACCTCCGATCTCACCCGTGCGCAGCACACGCTGAAGCTGATGCTGGAGCAGATCGGCCAGACCGGATTGCCGACCACGAAGAATCTCGCGCTCAACGAACGCGACTACGGCGATCTCTCCGGCCTCAACAAGGACGACGCCCGCAAGAAATGGGGCGAGGACCAGGTCCTGATCTGGCGTCGTTCCTACGACGTGCCGCCGCCCGGCGGCGAAAGCCTGAAGGATACGCTGGCGCGGACGCTGCCCTATTACGTGCAGGAGATCCTGCCCGGCGTGCTGCGCGGCCAGCGCACGCTGATCGCAGCCCACGGCAATTCGCTGCGCGCGCTGATCATGGTGCTGGAGAAGCTGACGCCGGAGCAGATCCTCAAGCGCGAGCTCGCGACCGGCGCGCCGGTGGTCTATCGGCTCAATGCCGATTCCACCGTTGCGTCCAAGGTCGATCTGGCGGGGTAGGCTCAGACGATCACTCCGCTCAACCCGTCATCCTGAGGCGCGAGCGGAGCGAGCCTCGAAGGATGAATCGGCCCCGCTGGTGGCCGTCGACCCTTCGAGACGCGCGCAAGAGCGCGCTCCTCAGGGTGACGGTAAGAGACCGCACGCTTCGTTTGTCGCTTGCAGACGATCAGTGCAATCCCACCTGGCCGGCTTCCCAGCCCAGCATGGCCTGCTTGCGGGTGATGCCCCAGTGATAGCCGGTCAGCGCGCCGCTCTTGCCGAGTGCGCGATGGCAGGGCACCACGAACGACACCGGATTGCGGCCGACCGCGGCGCCGACCGCGCGCGAGGCCTTCGGGCTGTTGATCTTGCAGGCGATGTCGGAATAGCTGACCGCGCGGCCCATCGGGACCTTGAGCAGCGTCTCCCACACCCGCACCTCGAAGTCGGTGCCGATCAAGACGACGCGCAGCGGCTGGTCCGCCCGCCACAATCTTGTATCGAACACGCGCTGCGCCAATGCGGTGGTGCCGTTGGTGTCCTCGACATAGGTCGCGTTCGGCCAGCGCCGCTTCATGTCGGCGAATGCGGTCTGCTCGTCGCCGTGATCGGCGAAGGCAAGCCCCGCAAGCCCGCGATCCGTTGCGATCACGATCGCGGTGCCGAACGGCGAGGGATGGAAGCCGTAGCGCAGCGTCATGCCGCCGCCGGTCTTCCATTCGCCCGGCGACATCGCCTCATGCGTGACGAACAGGTCGTGCAGTCGTCCCGGCCCTGACAGGCCGGAGTCGAGTGCCGCATCGAGCACGCTGGCGGAATCGCGCAAGAGGTTCTTGGCGTGGTCAAGGGTTAGCGCCTGCATGAAGGCCTTCGGCGTCAGCCCGGCCCAGCGCCGGAACAGATGGTGCAGTTCATCCGGGGTGACGGCGGCGGCATCGGCCATCGCTTCGATGGTCGGCTGCGTGCGCCAATGCTCCGAAATGAACGCGATGGCGCGCCGAACCGAGTCATAGTCGCGCAGCGCGGCGCTCTGGAGGCCCGGCTTGGCCAGGCGCTGATCGTGTATGGCGAGTGTCATCATGGTGTCTGATTTAGGAGCCATGGCGCCTCCAAACCACCCGATTTCTGACAAGCATGATCCGGAAAAGTGGAGACCGGTTTTCCGAAAAGATCATGCTCAAACAAGACCTAGCGGATGGGGTTGTAGGTCGGGCCGCGTTTCGCGGCGTTGAGCGCCGCCGTCAAGGCCTTGGAAAAACTTGCCTTTTCGTCCGGGCCCAGGAAGCTGCCAACGCTGACCCGGCGGCCCCGGGAGACCAGATAGAGCCGCTCAATGCCGAACTCCTCATGCGAGATCTGTTCGAACCGCACCCAGAGCGGATTGAGCACCCATTCCACCACATGGCCGCGATGGCTGATCCTGCGCACCCGCAGTTCCGACGGCGTGACGGTGATTTCCTCGCTCGCCTTGGCGGTGCGGAAATTGACCTTGAACGCCCAATAGATCACCAGCGCGTCGAGGCAGAAAAAGCCGAAGATCGGCCAGGCGCCCAGCCACCAGAACACCGCGCCGGCGATGAAGCTGACCGCGGTGACGAACGACATCAGCACGATAAAGCCGGTGCGATTCAGCGAGCGGTGCGGCGTCAGCAATGCCGAGAACAATTTGGGCTCGGCCTCCGCGGCATCAGCCGCGAGGTCATCGGCCCTGAGGTCTTCGCCCGGATCAAAGTCGTTGCCTGCGGTCATGACGTATCAGTATATCCGGTTCATGGCCAAAATCATTCGCTCTCAACGCGCCAGCACGTCAAGCGTTCGCTCCGCACCGAAGAAGAAAGCCGCAAAAGCGGCAAGGCTGCTGCCCAAACGCGGGGCAAAGAAGCCGGCCAAGAAGGCCGCCAAGCGAACCGTAAAGCCGAAGCCATGGACATCGGAGGAGGTCTACGAGGCGTTCGATCGGTTCCGCAAAGCCAATCCCGAGCCGAAGGGCGAACTCGAGCACCTCAACCCCTACACGCTGCTGGTTGCGGTGGTGCTGTCGGCGCAGGCGACCGATGCCGGCGTCAACAAGGCGACGCGGGCGCTGTTCGCGGTCGCCGACACGCCGGAGAAGATGCTTGAGCTCGGCGAAGACAGGGTGCGCGACTACATCAAGACCATCGGGCTCTATCGCAACAAGGCGAAGAACGTCATCGCGCTCTCGCAGAAGCTGATCGCCGAGTTCGGCGGCGAGGTGCCACGCACGCGCGCCGAGATCGAATCGCTGCCCGGTGCCGGCCGCAAGACCGCGAATGTCGTGCTCAACATGGCATTCGGCGAGCACACGATGGCGGTCGACACCCATGTGTTTCGCGTCGGCAATCGCACCGGGCTCGCGCCCGGCAAGACGCCGCTCGAGGTCGAGCTGGGATTGGAGAAGGTGATCCCGACCGAGTTCATGCTGCACGCCCATCACTGGCTGATCCTGCATGGCCGCTACACCTGCCTCGCCCGCGGTCCACGTTGCGATGTATGTCTGATCAATGATCTCTGCCGGTGGCCGGAGAAGACCGTCTGAGGCATGATCGTCATCATGTGCTAATAGGTTCGTCCGGCGTTTGGGCGCGTGCTTGAGGAGTTTGGTGTGGCCGAGCAGGTTCAAGATGGTCCGTCGCCCGCCAGCCAGACGGCGCCTGCCAAGCCGCGATCAGTAGCAAGCGGCTTCTGGGGCCGTTTTGCGATTCCGCTGTTTGCCGTGCTCATCGCGCTGGTGTTCGTCGCGGTGGCGACCAGTCGCTGGGATGCCTGGGTCGGCAGCGCCACGATCCAGACCACCAATGATGCCTATGTGCGCGCCGAATTGACCCAGCTCTCCAGCCGCGTGTCCGGCGAGGTGCTCACCGTCGCCGTCTCCGATTTCCAGCGCGTCAAGGCCGGCGATCTCCTGGTGCAGATCGATCCGGCCGATTATCAGGCGCAGGTGGCGCAGGCCGAGGCCGGCGTGGTCGGTGCGCAGGCCGTGCTCGACAACCTCAACAACCAGGTCGAGCTGCAATATGCGACCATCGCGCAGGCCGAGGCCGCACGGTTGTCCGCGGAGGCGCAGCAGACTCTGGCACGCCAGGAGGAAGAGCGTCAGCAGTCGTTGTCGCAAACCGACGCCGGCACGCGGCAGCGGCTCGAACAGGCGACCGCATCCTACGCCAAGGCGGAGGCCGACGTGCGCGCCAGCCGCGCTGTGATTGCGGCGCAGCGCCATCAGCTCGAGGTCTTGCAGGGTACCAAGAAGCAGCGTGCCGCCGACCTCGACGCCGCCAAGGCGTTGCTGGCATCGGCCAAGCTCAAGCTTGGATATACGAAGATCGTCGCGCCGTTCGACGGCGTCACCGGCGAGCGCCAGGTGCAGCCGGGCGACTACGTCAACGTCGGCGCCAATCTGATCAACGTCGTGCCGCTGCCCAACGTCTATGTGATCGCCAACTACAAGGAAACCCAGCTGACCAACGTCAAGCCGGGCCAGCCGGTCGAGGTCACCGTGGACACATTCGCCGGCCAGAAGCTGCGCGGCGTCGTCGAGCGCATCGCGCCGGCGAGCGGATCGCAATTCGCGCTGCTGCCGCCCGACAACGCCACCGGCAATTTCACCAAGGTGGTGCAGCGCATTCCGGTGCGTATCCAGTTCGACAAGGGCCAGCCATTGCTCGAGCGCCTGCTGCCGGGCATGTCGGTCGTCACGCGGATCGACACCGGCGAGGCGGTCGCCAATGGCGGAAAGTGACGACCGCGACCGTGGTCCGGTCTCGCGCGGCGATGTCGCGCGCTATCCGCTGTTCGCGGTCGCCGCCGTGCTGCTCGGCGCGTTCCTGGCGAATTTCGACAGCCGCCTGACCTCGGTCGGCCTGCCCGATTTGCGCGGTGCGTTCTCGCTCAGCTTCGACGAGGGCGCCTGGCTCTCGACGGCTGCGATCGGCTCGCAGATCTTCGTCGCGCCAGCGGTGGCCTGGCTTGCCACCGTGTTCGGCCTGCGCCGTGTGCTCGGCATTCCGAGCCTGGTCTATGCGGTGGTCTCGCTGACCATCCCGTTCGTGCGCGACTACACGACGCTGATCGCGCTCAGCATTGCCCACGGCATGCTGCTCGGCACCTTCGTGCCGGCGACGCTGATGATCATCCTGCGCAATTTGCCCATCCGATGGTGGCTGCCGGCGATCGCGATGTACTCGATCCGCGTCGGCTTCGCGCTCGACTCGTCGAGCTCGCTGGTCGGTTTCTATGTCGAGCATCTCGGCTGGCAGTGGCTGTATTGGCAGGGCGTGGTGATCGCGCCGCTGATGGGGCTGATGGTGTATCTCGGCACGCCGAAAGAACCCGTCAATCGCGACCTGCTGCACCATGCCGATTGGGGCGGCATGCTGCTGCTCGGCGCCGGGGTGTCGATGGTCTATGCCGGGCTCGATCAGGGCAACCGGCTGGACTGGCTCTCGTCAGGCACGGTGATGGCGCTCTTGATCGGCGGCGGGCTGTTGATCGTCGCCTTCATGATCAACGAAATGGTCGCGCGCCGGCCGTGGGCGCATTTCAACGTGCTGTTCTCGCGCAACATCGGGCTCTCGCTGGTCGTCATCCTGCTGTACACGCTGACCAGCCTGTCGAATTCGTCGCTGGTGCCGAACTTCCTCGGCACCGTCGGCGCGCTGCGGCCGGAGCAGTCGGGCGTGCTGCTGTTCACCTACGGCGCGCTGCCGATGTTCGTGCTGGTGCCGATCTCGATTCTGCTGCTGCGCCACCTCGATCCGCGCATCGTCGTGGTGCTCGGCTTCTCGGCGTTCGCGGCCGCCAATCTCTGGGGCACGCAGCTGAGCCATGTCTGGGCGCGCGAGGACTTTGTCGGCATCGTCCTGCTCACGTCGATCGGTCAGGCGTTCACGCTGCTGCCGATCATCATCATGGCGCTGTCGAATTCCGATCCGTCGCGGGCGACGGCGTTCGCGGCCTATATCCAGATCATGCGCCTCGGCGGCGCCGAGATCGGCGTCGCGCTGATGGGGACCTGGCTGCGCGTCCGCGAGCAGATCCATTCCAACTATCTCGGACAGCATGTGCAGAACGGCAATATCGACGTCGTGAACCTGCTCAAGCGGCTGGCAGGTGAATTTTCCGGCGACGGCATCGGGACCGCGACGGGGCGCGCCGTCGGCACGCTGGCGGCGCTGGTCCAGCGCGAGGCCAACACGCTCGCCTATATCGACGGCTTCTGGCTGTGCTTCTGGCTCGCGATCCTGGCGCTGGTCCTGGTCGCCTTCATCACGCGCGCGCCGCAGGGCCCGTTGTCGCCGGCGCCGCTCGGCTTGGTGAAGAGCGCGATGCGCAGGCTGGGCGCCACCGCTTCCTGATTTGCGAAGCGGCGGCGCGGATATCGGCGCCGGGTCAATTTATAGTGAATGCGGCGCTCGCGCTATGTCGCAGGCGTGTTGAAATATTTTGCTCATCGCGCGGTTCCAAGAGCGGGGGAAATGGAGCCACGATGATCGAGATGAAGCAGACGGCCGCGCTTGTTTCCCTGGCGACGGCGGTTCCACCGCATCTATTCCATCAGGGACAGGTCCTGCAGGCCGCGCGTAACCTCCTCGCCGACCGCTATGCCGAATTCGAGACGCTCTCCAGCCTGTTCGCCAACACCGGCATACAGCATCGCTACGGCGTCAAGCCGATCGAATGGTATCTCGAACGGCGCGGCTGGCCGGAGCGAACGCTGGCGTTCCTCGAAGGCGCGGAGACGCTGTACGTCGACGTGGCCCGCAAGGCGATTGCGCGCGCCGACCTGACCGGCAGGGATATCGATATCGTGGTCACGGTCTGCTCGACCGGCATAGCCACGCCGTCGTTGGAGGCGCGCGTCGCCGGCAAGCTCGCTCTGCGGACGGATGTGTCGCGCGTGCCGGTGTTCGGCCTCGGCTGCGCGGGCGGTGTGTCTGGCCTGTCGATCGCGGCGCGGCTGGCCGAAGCGCGGCCGGGAGCGAATGTGCTGCTGGTTGCGCTCGAACTCTGCACGCTCGCGGTCCGGCACGACGAGCTCACCAAGGCAAATATCGTTGCGGCCAGCCTGTTCGGCGATGGCGCGGCCGCGATCGTGCTGCGCGCCGGGGACGGTGGTGCGACGCGGATCGAGGCGACGGGTGAAAAGCTGTGGCCGGATACGCTCGACATCATGGGCTGGACGGTCGATCCGGAAGGATTCGGCGTGGTCTTTCAGCGAACCATTCCGGATTTCGTCCGCGACCATGTTGGGCCGGCCGTTGCCGAGATCCTCGCGCGGATGCAGCTGACGGCCGATGACGTTGACCGCTTCCTCTGCCATCCCGGCGGCGCCAAGGTCATCGCCGCGCTGGAGCGGGCACTCGCGCTCGATCAGGGCACGCTCGATCACGAACGCGACGTCATCGCGGCTTGCGGCAACATGTCGGGCCCGACGGTTCTCTTTGTTCTCGAGCGTGCCTGCGCCAAGGGATTGCCGCGGCGCTCGCTGCTCACGGCGCTCGGGCCGGGCTTCACGCTCAGCTGCGTTGCGCTCAGGCACGCGGCGTGAGCTTCGCGTCGGTCATCCTCGCTCTGGTCACGCTGCAGCGTCTCGGCGAGCTTGTGCTGTCACGTCGCAACACGGAGCGGCTTCTCGCACGAGGCGCGGTCGAGGTCGGCGCCAGTCACTACCCGCTCATTGTCCTGGTTCACGCCGGCTGGCTGACCGCGCTGTGGATCTGGGGCCGCGACCAGGACGTCAATCTGGCCGCGCTGGCGGGTTTTCTGGTGCTGCAAGGCTTGCGGGTGTGGATCCTCGCCGCGCTCGGGCCGCGATGGACCACGCGAATCGTCGTGCTGCCGGGCGCGCCGCTGGTCGCATCCGGGCCGTACCGATATTTCCCGCATCCAAACTACGCCGTCGTGGTCGGTGAAATCGCGCTGCTACCCCTCACGCTGCACCTGCCGCGATTGGCGCTGATCTTCACCCTCCTCAATCTCGCGGTGCTTGCGCTCCGGATTCGGGTCGAGAACCGCGCGCTCTCCGTTTCCGACTGGCCACGCACAAGCGCGCCATGAGCGACCTGGCGGATCACCGAGCCGACAGCCCATCGGCTGCGACCTGGGCCGGCTTCCTCTTGATGTGCTTCGGCATGTTCATGGCGATTCTCGACATCCAGGTCGTCGCAACCTCGTTGCCGACGATCCAGCGCGCGCTTGCGATCTCGCCGGCGGCGATGAGCTGGATCCAGACCGCCTATCTGATCGCGGAAGTGATCGCGATCCCACTGACCGGCCTGTTCACGCATGCGCTGTCGTTACGATGGCTGTTCGCGCTTGCCGTGAGCCTGTTCACCGTCGCGTCGGTCGGCTGCGCCCTCAGCGACGGCTTTGCCGCGCTGCTGGCATTTCGCGTGCTGCAGGGATTTTCCGGCGGCGTCCTGATCCCCGCAGTGTTCTCCGCCGTGTTCACGCTGTTCCCGGCGCGGCTTCATGCGGTGGCCACCACGATCGGCGGCGTCGTCGCGGTGCTCGCGCCGACCGTCGGACCCGTCGTCGGTGGCTGGATCACGCAGACCTGGTCGTGGCCGTGGTTGTTCCTGATCAATGTGGTTCTGGGAACGGTGGCAGCCGCGGTCACGCCGTTGCTGCTTCCGAGGGAAGGCGTGCAGCTTCGGGCGTTCTCCAGACTGGATAAATGGTCGCTGGTCCTGCTCGCGGCGACGCTCGCAAGCTTCATGATCGGTCTGAAGGAAGCGCCGCAACGCGGTTGGGCCTCGATGCCTTGCCTCGGCCTGCTGATCGGAAGCATTGCCGGGATCGCGCTGCTGATCCGACGCACGCTCCGCACAGCCTATCCGATCGCGCAATTGACGCTTTTCAAGCGGCGTCCGTTCGCGATCGGTTGCGCACTGAGCTTTTGCCTCGGCATTGGCCTGTATGGATCGACCTATCTGATGCCGGTATTCCTCGGTTTCGTCCGCCGCCATGACGCCTTCGAGATCGGCACCATCATGCTGGTCACGGGAGTTGCGCAGCTCGTCGCGGCGCCGCTTGCGGCGGTCCTCGAAAGCCGCGTCGGCGCGCGGCGGTTGACCGGCGCGGGCTTCGCCTTGTTCGCGCTTGGCCTCGGCTGGAGCGCCTTTCAACCGCGCACGGCGGATTTTGGCGAGATGTTTTGGCCGCAGGTCGTGCGCGGCGCCGCGATCATGTTCTGCCTGCTGCCACCGACGCGCATTGCGCTGGGTGCCCTTCCGGAGGCGGACATTGCCGACGCCAGCGGACTGTTCAACCTGATGCGTAATCTGGGCGGCGCGATCGGGATCGCCCTGATCGATACCATCCTCTACGGGCGAAGCCCAATCTATGGCGAGGATTTCCGCGTGCGCCTGCTGGCAGGGGATGTCACCGCGGCGCAGGCGATCGGGCTCGATCCGAAGTTGCTGATCGACCGTCCGCCGGGTCTGCCGGACGACGCGACGGTGGCGTTCATCCGGCCGTTGGTCGAACGGGCGTCGCTCGCACTCACCGTCAACGAGGCATGGGCGATGCTCGCCTGCGTGGCGATCGTCGGACTGCTGCTCGTGCCATTCGCAAGCGATCGGGTATCGGCATCGCTGCCGGATACCACCTAGACCGAGGACACATTGGTTCGCCGCGCCGGCTCGATCAGCTCGCGCCGCGGGCCCGACAGCCGCTTGTACATGTGCACCATGAAGGCCATGCCGAACAGCGGCGTCGCCAGATTGACGATCGGGATCGAGACGAAGGCGGCGATGAACAGGCCCGCGGTAAAGACCGTCGCCGCGTTCTCCTTGCGCATCGCCTTGGCGTCATCAGGCGAGCGGAACCGCATCGCCGCAAGCTCGAAATATTCGCGGCCGAGCAGCCAGGCCGTCGCGATGAAGAAGATGATGAAGCCTGCGCCCGCGAACAACACGAACGGCAGCGCGACGAGGTAGACCAGGATCGTCAGCAGCGCGGTCTTGACGCCCTCGATCGTCGCGAGCGTGACCGGCAGCGCCGTGCCGGGATGGTCGGCCGGATAATGCTCGCGCTCGACATGGTCGGCGACGTCGTCGACAAACAGGCTCGCCACCAGCGAGGTGATCGCGGGCATCAGGAAGATGCCACCGAGCACGACGCCAAGGCCCGCCGAGATCGAGACGATCCAGGACAGCACGTGCAGCGTGGAATGGAAGTTAGGGCCAAGCATGCCTTCGGCCCAGACCTCGCCGGTGTCGGCAAACCAGCTCAGCAGCCGCTGCAATCCGATTGCCAGCACGGTGATCAGCACCAGCGCAAGCCCGATCGAGCGCCACAGGATCGAGCGCATCGGCGGCGACAGGATTTGCGAAAGCGCCTTGACGGCGGCGGCTAACATGACTGGGTTACCTCTGCACACATGACCCGCGAGAGGTAGACACCCAATATGGCTTCGGCAAGTGCCGTTTGTGCCGCGGTGCGAGCGTTTCGAGCGAAAGGCTCTAAAGCGCGATGAGATTAGGTTGAATTGCCATCGCGCTTTAGCTCCTTGTTTGCGCATGATCTTTTCGGAAAACCGCTTCGCACTTTTCCGGATCATGCTTTAGGCGTCGAGCGGCCTGCCGCGGACGTTCGGCCCCCAGACACCGATAGCAATGATCACGATGACCATCGCCGCGGTGATCAGGCCGAATACCCCGCCGACGCCGGCCTCCTTCAGCATGAACGCCACGATGAAGCCGGAGAAAGTCGCGCTGAGCCGGCTCATCGAATAGACGAGGCCCGCGGCGCGCGCCCGGATCGCGGTCGGGAACACCTCGGTCTGGTAGGCATGATAGGCGTAGGACAGCGTCATGTTGGCGCCCGTCACCAGCACGCCGCTGGCGATCAGCAGCACCGGCTCGGTGAGCTGCGAGAAGGCGAGGCCGAATACCGAGATCGCCGCGGCCGCGCCGCAGATGATCCATTTGCGCTCGAAGCGGTCGGCGAAGGTTGCGGCCAGGAGCGGCGCGAGCGGATAGGCGAAGGCGATGATGAAGGAATATTGCAGGCTCTTGGTGACGTTGATGCCCTTTTGCACCAGCAGCGCCGGCACCCAGTTGGAGAAGCCGTAGACGCCGAACGCCTGGCAGAGATTGAAGATCATGAACAGCACGACCAGCGAGACGTAGGGGGGCCTGAACAGGTCAGCATAGCCGGTCTCGACCAGCGCACGAACTGGTGCGGTTACGACCGCGGGAGCAGGACGCGGCGCAGCCGTCGGCGCTGCGGCCTCGAGCGTCCGCATGATCCTCTCGGCCTCGGCAGCGCGGCCATGGCGGGCCAGCCAGAGCGGGCTTTCCGGAACGTAGAGCCGCAACACCCAGATGATCATGCTGGCGGCGGCGCCAATCAGCACCACCCAGCGCCAGCCGTCGATGCCGTGAGGCGAGAGCGGCACCAGCCACCACGACAGCGCGGCGACAACAGGCACCGCGGACAGCATCACCGCCTGGTTGATCGCAAAGGCCCGGCCGCGCATCCAGCTCGGCACCAGCTCGGTGATGTAGGCGTCGATCGTGATGACCTCGATGCCGATCCCGATCCCGGCGATGAAGCGCCACAGCAGCAGGCCGCCGGGTGTGGTCTGGCACGCCATGATCACCGATGCTGCGCTGTAGAACAGCAGCGACCAGGTGAAGACCGCCTTGCGCCCGAAACGATCGGCGAGGAAGCCGAGGCAGAAGGTGCCGATGAACAGCCCGGCGAAGGTCGCCGCGACGAAGGCGCCGATGCCGGAGAAGCCGAAGAACGCCTGCGTCGTCGTGGTCATCAACCCGCTGCGGGCGAGGCCCGGCGCGATATAGCCTGTGAAGAACAGATCGTAGATTTCGAAGCAGCCGCCGAGCGAGAGCAGGATCACCAGCCGCCAGACATAGAAGGAGGTGGGCAGCGCCTCGAGCCGTCGCGAAATCTGGTCGGGTCCGCTTGTCGTGTTGGCGAGATCGGCGACCGAGCCGAGTTCGACGGCGCTCATGATGGTCCTCCCCGAATGGTGCAACGGCCGCCCCTCTTGCGAAGGCGGGCCGGTCGCGCATGTTTGGCAGCCGGGAGCCAGAAATCCAGACGAACATATCGAAGGGATCGTTCGATATTTTCGAACTCAGGGGGAAGGGTTGCTTTGATTCACCCGTCAAACGGCTTGTTCAACTGTCGTCCCTGCCCAGTGCGCAATTGCGCACTAGGCAGAGACGACACTGAACCTGTTATGCAACCACTGAGTCATGCATTCAGATCAGAAGCGTCGCCTCCCAGGCGCCGCGGCCCACCTGGTCTGCGATCAGGGCGCGGATCAGGCGGCACATCTCCTCCATGACGTAGGTCATCGGGCGGTTGCGCAAGCGGCAAAGATAGAGCGTGCGGGTCAGTTTGGGTTCGATGACTTCGCGCGCGACCAGCGATCGCGCCTTCAACGGCTCGCTGACGAAATGGGTGGTCGCGATCGTGCAGCCCAAACCCGCGGTCAGCGCACCGATCATGCCGCTGGTCGAGTTGAGGTGCATGATTGCATTGGCCTCGAGCCGCTTCAGCAGCACGGGATCATCCGGCAGTGCGCGCGCCGATAGTCCGTACCGCAACAGGATCAGGGGCAGCCGCGTCACCTCCTCGAAGGTGATTGGCGTTTTCTTGCCGATCAGCTTTTCGGTGCCGACGCAGAACATCTGTTCCTCCAGTACCGGCTCGGCGATCAGGTCCTTTTCCGACGGCGGATTGTAGACCAGTGCGAGGTCGACCTCGGAACTCAGCAGATGCAGCAGCGTCGCGCCGGAGAGACTCTCGGTCAGCGACAGCTTCAGGTTCGGATATTTCGTCAGCACGGTCCGCATCAGCGGCACGCCGATCGCCTTCATCCCGGAATTGGCCATGCCGATCGAGATATCGCCGGCGATCACGCTGGCGCCTTCCTTGATCTCGCGCTCGGCCGCCGCCATCGCGCGCAGGATGATGCGGGTATGTTCATAGAGCCGCTCGCCCGCCGCGGTTGGTTCCATGCCGCGCGGCTTGCGCTCGAATAGCGGCGTGGCGAATTCCGCCTCGAGATTGGCGATGTGGTGGCTGAGCGCGGATTGCGCGACATTGGCCTGGTCCGCCGCCCGCGACAGGTTGCGCTGCTCGTAAACCGCGATGAAATAGCGAAGCTGGCGCGAATCCATGAGGGTTCAGCGTTCTAGAACCACGAATACACTATTCGACAGATTATATTTTTCAGATAGCGTGCGGAAGCCTAACCTGCGCCGATCACAAAGCGTTTTCGAGCGAAGCGGGTACCGGTTCGCATGAAGAAAACGCGTCAGACCAAGAGCGCAACGAGCACGGAGAAACCGATGACCGGGAGCGGACTGCCGCTGGAAGGCGTGAGGGTCGTCGAGATGACCCACATGGTGATGGGGCCGACCTGCGGCATGATCCTGGCGCAACTCGGCGCCGAGGTGATCAAGGTCGAACCGCCCGCTGGCGACAAGACCCGTTCGCTCGGCGGCATGGGAGTCTCGTTCTTTCCGCTGTTCAACCGCGGCAAGCGCAGCGTCGTGCTCGACTTCGCCAAGCCCGAGGACCGCGACACCATGCACCGGCTGCTCGCCAGCGCCGACGTGTTCCTGGAGAATTTTCGCGACGGCCAGCTCGACAAGCAGGGGCTCGGCGCCGAGGAGCTGCGCCAAAAATATCCGCAGCTGATCATCGCCGGCCACAAGGGCTTTCTGTCCGGTCCCTACGATCATCGGCCGGCGCTCGACGAGGTCGTGCAGATGATGTCCGGGCTCGCGGCGATGACCGGCACGCGCGACAAGCCGCAGCGCGTCGGCTCCTCCGCCAACGACATCATGGGTGGCATGTTCGGGGTGATCTCGATCCTCGCCGCGCTCTATCAGAAGCGTGGCGGCAAGGCTGATGGCGCCGACATCCGCATCGGCCTGTTCGAGAACTGTCTGTTCCTGGTCGCCCAGCACATGGTCGAGTACGAGATGACCGGGCGCAAGCCGCGCTCGATGCCAGAGCGCGAGCATGCCTGGCCGATCTACGACATCTTCGATGCCGCCGGCGGCGATCGCATCTTCATCGGTGTCGTCACCGAAGGTCATTGGCAGAGCTTCTGCCGCGAGTTCGGCCTCACGGAGTTCGCCGACGATCCAACGCTGCGCTCGACCACGGACCGCATCATGGCGCGCGACCGGATCATTCCGCGCGTCGCCGCCGTGATCAAGGGCTGGAACGTGGCGGACCTCTCGGCGAGGCTCGATGCGCTCAACATCTGCTTCTCGCCGATCAACCGGCCGGAGGATCTGCTCGGGGATCCGCATGTGCTGCGTCCCGGCGGTCTGGTCAACAACGTGAACGCCGACGGCAAGCCGTTCCGCGTCCCCGCGCTGCCGCTCGAATGGAACGGCAGCAATATCGGCGAAGGCCTGAAAGTGCCGGTGCTGGGCGCCGATACCGATGCGGTGCGCGCCGAGCTTGCACAACAGACAATTTCATCAACCGGAAACGCTGCGTGAGGCTGACATGACCCGCGTCCACGATATCTATCCGAGCGACAAGGTGAGCCTGCGCGAGGTCGGCCTGCGCGACGGCCTGCAGCTGGTGAAGACGTTCCCGTCGACCGCGGCGAAAGCGCGCTGGGTGCGCGATGAATATGCCGCCGGCGTCCGGCATTTCGAGGTCGGCTCGTTCCTGCCGGCCAAGACCTTCCCGCAATTCGTCGATGTCCGCGACGTGGTCGCCACCATTGCCGCGCTGCCCGGCGCGCACGGCGTCGCGCTGGCGCTGAATGAGCGCGGCGTCAACGAGGCGCTGGCCTCCGGCGTCGCCGAGATCGCCTCGGTGGTGTCGGCGACCGAGGAGCACAGCCAGGCCAACGCCAACCGCTCGCGCGAATCGGCGATCGAGAACATCAAGCGGCTCTGCGAGCTGCGCGACGCCAGCGCGCATAAGCCGCTGGTCAACGCCGCGATCTCGATGGGACTGGGCTGCTCGATCGTCGGTCCCGTCGATCCGAAGGAGGTGCTGCGCCTCACCGAGAAGCTCTACGAGGTCGGCGTCGACATGGTCGCGATTGCGGATACGGTCGGCTATGCCGGGCCGAAGCAGGTCGGCGAGCTGACGCGGGGCGCGGTGAAGATCGCAGGCTCCAAGCCGGTCTGCGTCCATCTGCACGACACCCGCGGCATGGGCATCGCCAATGCCTCCGCCGCGCTCGACGAGGGCGCCCGCGTGCTCGACGGCTCGCTCGGCGGCCTCGGCGGCTGCCCGTTTGCGCCGGGCGCCACCGGCAATGTCGTGTTCGAGGACCTCGTCTTCCTCTGCGAGAGCAAGGGATTTCCGACCGGCATCGATCTCGATCGCCTGGTCGAGGTGCGCGCGATCCTCAAATCCGAGATGCCGAACGAGGCGCTCTATGGCGGCCTCGCCCGCGCCGGCCTGCCGCGCGGCACCAAGGCGAGGGCGGCGTAGCGTACTCATTGCGTAGCCCGGATGGAGCGAAGCGAAATCCGGGAAGCCCTGTCCGCGGGTGCGAGGCCCCGGATTGCGCTGCGCTCCATCCGGGCTACGAAGCTCATGCCCGTTGCCGCGTGAACCCTCACACCGGGGCAGTGTTCACGGTCATTTCCGCAGCCGGAAGCGTCGCCGCTTCGTCAGTCGCTTCAGGAACGAGCGGCGGCGATTTTGGAAACACACCGAATTCGCCGGCTACCTCCTGGAGCGGCTTCTGCTTGTCGGCCCAGTGCAGGGCCGTGTAGTCGAAACCGTGCACGATAGTGGGTTTGACGACTTCGAAATAGGGCGAGATGTCGAAGTCGCGCGGCATGTAAAGCGAGGAATCGCGGATATGCAGGATGTCGCGACGCGCCTTGCGGCTGGCAGCGCGCGTGATCTTGGGCAGGATCGGATAGCGCACGGCGTCGAACGCCTGCGCGATCAGCGCCGAGCAGATGATCTTGGTCGGATCGCCGGAGCCGAACGCGATCATGCGGCGACGCCAGCGCTGCGGGATCGGCAGCGGAAACAGATAGCGCGCGAGATCGACGATGTTCTTGGTGTCGTAGCCGAAGCCGATGCGGTTGATGGCGTAGCGGCACACCGTGGTGCGGTCCTCGAACGACAGTCCGACCGGACGGCAGAGGCGGGTGTGGTAGGCGAGATATTTCGACAGCGGCGCGGAGGTCACGCCTTCGCCGATATTGGCCTCGATCAGCACATGCTGTTCGCCGTCAGGCTCGAACGCGCCGTCGATCGGTCCGACAAACAGCGCGGCGTGCGACCAGGTCGATTGCGTGAGGTATTTGATGATGCCGGAAATCCGGTTGTTGCCTTCGACCAGCAGCACGTCGCCGGGCTGCATGATGCTCCGCAGATGGTCCGGGTCGCTCGGCGTGAACGGCTCGTAACCGGGAACTTCTTTTTGAAGGTACCCCGCGATCCATTTACCGACGGTATCGAGCATTACGCCCATGGATTCCCCCCAGCGGTTCTACGACCGCTTGTGCTGACTTAATCATGGTCGCAAGCCGTTGCAATTTAGTTCATGCCATCGGCGGATCAATCATGATTGATTTACCATGATGGTTGCTGCGGTCGGTGAGATGCGGCACAGTTCGCGAAGCGTTCCCGTTCTCCGCAAGCTCCCGGAAACCATGCCAGAAGCTATGTCATGCCAGTGACCCGCCGCGATTTCCTGTCGGCGTCCGCAGTTTTCGCGCTGGTGCCTGCGCTGGGCGGCCGGGTGCTTGCTGCGCAGCCGCCGCCGCGCGAGGCCGACATCGTCGTGATCGGCGCGGGTGCCGCAGGCATCGCCGCGGCGCGACGGATCGTTGCCGCGAACCGCAAGGTGATCGTGGTGGAGGCGGCCGGCCAGCTCGGCGGTCGCTGCCAGACCGACGCATCGACATTCGGCGTGCCGTTCGACCGCGGCGCGCGCTGGATGCACAATCCCGAAACCAATCCGATGATCCGGCTGGCCCGCTCCGCAGTCCTCGACATCGTCACGGCGCCCGCGGGCCAGAAGATCCGGATCGGCCGGCGCTATGCCCGCCCCGGCGAGACCGAGGAGTTTTTGGCGGCGCTGGTGCGCGCCAACCGCGCCATCGACGACGCTGCCCGCAAGGCCGATGTCGCCTGCGCCGCGGTCATGCCGAAGGACCTCGGCGATTGGGCCGGCACCGCGGAATTCCTGCTCGGGCCCAATTTCTGCGGCAAGGATCTGAAGGATCTTTCCGCCGTCGACAAGGTGCGCGCGCAGGATCGCAACACCGCGATCGCCTGCCGGCAGGGGCTCGGCGCGCTGATCGCAAAGCTCGGCGAGGGACTGCCGCTGGCGCTGTCGACGCCGGCGCAGCGCATCCTGTGGAGCAATCGCGACGTGATGGTCGAGACGCCCTCCGGCAAGATTACTGCGCGCGCCGCCATCGTCACCGTGTCGAGCAACGTGCTTGCGAGCGGCAACATCAAGTTCGCGCCGGAGCTTCCGAAGCGCGCGCTCGATGCCGCCGCCAAGCTCAGCCTCGGCAGCTACGATCGCATCGCATTGCAGATTCCCGGCAATCCGCTCGGGCTGTCGCGCGACGACGTCATCATCGAGCAGAGCAACTCCACCAAGACGGCGCTGCTCTACGGCAATATCGCGGGCTCCTCGCTGTGCACAATCGACGTTGCGGGTTCGTTCGGCCGCGACCTGTCCGCGCAGGGCGAGAAGGCGATGGCGGCTTTCGCGGTGGAATGGCTGACCAAGCTCTATGGCAGCGAGGTCGGCGCCGCCGTGAAGAAGACCAGCGCGACGCGCTGGAATGCACAGCCCTTCATCCTCGGCGCGATGTCGGCCGCTGCACCCGGCGCACAATTCTCACGCCGGATCCTGACCGAGCCGATCGGCGCCATGTATCTCGCGGGCGAGGCCACCCATGAAACGCTGTGGGGCACGATCGACGGCGCCTGGGACAGCGGCGAGCGCGCCGCCGATGCCGCGCTGCGCAGGATCGGCGGGGTGAAGGAAGCGACACCGGCGCCCGCAGCGCCCGCAGCAAAACACAAGCGCCGCACGTCGCCTCGCTCCGGGGCGATGAATTGACGGCTGAGGAAGATCAGGCATCGCTACTGGATGTGCGGGCAGAGGAGTGCCGCATAGCAGATGTCGTCCCTGCGAAAGCAGGGACCCATAACCACAGGGTTGTGTTGTAGGACTGAGCTGCGGCCCCAGCATCGTGCAAACAATGACGGCCCGTGGTTATGGGTCCCGGGTCGCGCTTCGCTTGCCCGGGACGACAGCGAATTTTTGGCGCCACTTGAGGCATACATCCGCACTCTCGCGACACGACCCGATGGATTCCGGGTTCGTGCTTCGCACACGCCGGAATGACGACTTGGGAGAGAGTGTCCCCTCACACCGGCAGCTTCAGCTCCATCAGATCCTTGGCCACCACGATGCGGCCGGAATAGTTCTTCTTCACGTCCCTCGTCCAGTCATCGTCGGTGACCTGCCGATCGTCGCCGGGGACGAAGTGGCTGAGCACCAGCGTCTTCACGCCGGC
This sequence comes from Bradyrhizobium sp. Mp19, assembly GCF_029952935.1. Lineage (NCBI taxonomy): Bacteria > Pseudomonadati > Pseudomonadota > Alphaproteobacteria > Hyphomicrobiales > Nitrobacteraceae > Bradyrhizobium > Bradyrhizobium sp. Mp19. The sequence continues at coordinate 51,000 of NZ_JASAUT010000022.1, forward strand.
GGCGGCTGCGATGCGGCCGACGTCCTCGGTCGAGGTGTGGCTGTCGAGCAGATGCTTCTTCAGCGTGGCGCCGTTCTTGGTCGTGGCGACCAGGCGATCGACCGCGGGGACGTAGAGACATTCGTGCACCAGCACGTCGGCGCCCTTGGCAAACTCGGCGAGCTTCGGGTTGTAGGCGGTGTCGCTGGAGAACACGATGGTGCCGTCCGGCGTCTCGAACTTGTAGGCGAAGTTATCCGTGATCGGTGGATGCGGCGTGCGGAACGCGGTCACGGTGACATCCGACGTCTTCAGCACCACGCCGTCGTCGCTGATGTCTTTCGCGATCAGCAGCTTTCGGGGATCGGGTCGGCCTTCGTCCTCGATCCGGGTCTCGACGTCGAACTTGTTCAGCTCCCAATATTCCTTGGTCATCGCCTCGATGCCCTTGGGGCCGAACGAATGGATCGGTGTCGAGAGGCCGGCCGCCCAGGCGTTGTAGAACAGATTGCCGTATTCCAGATTGTGATCGGAATGATGATGGCTGATGAAGATGTACTTGACCTGCGGGATCGGCACGCCCGCGCGCACAAGCTGGCGGCTGACGCCCATGCCGCAATCGATCACGAACGGGGTATCATTGACGACGACGAGATTGGCGGGGTTCGAAGCGCCGATGCCGACGCGCGGCCCGCCCTTGGTGCCGAGGAACACGATGCGGGTCCGCGCCTTGTCGGTTTGCGCGCGCACGTGAGGCGCTGCGAGCACGGCGGCGCTTCCGAGCGCCAGTTTCAATGCATTGCGCCGATCGATCATCGGTGTCTCCCTGGTCTCTTTTGAGTGCTGCGACCCTAGCCGCCGCGCAAGATGCCATCAAGCGCCGGCAGGCCGACGATGACGGCCGCGGCGATCAGCGCGTAGCAGATCGCGCGAAACACCTTTTCGCTCGCCTTGCCGAACAGCGCGGCGCCGAACCAGACGCCGATACCGTAGATCGGGCCGACGATCAGCGAGAACTTGACCGATTCGATCGTGATCAGGCCGGTGAACCAGTAGCTGACCAGCGAGAAGAAATCCGAGGCGCCGAAGAACAGCACGATATTGGCGCGCGAGATCACCGACGAGATCGGGCGGCCCAGCCAGTAGGCGACGATCGGCGGGCCGCCGGTCTGCGCGAGGCCGCTGCAGAAGCCGGAGAGACCGCCGACGCCGACGGAGAGAGCGACGTGCTCCTTGCCGTGATAGCGCCAGCCCGACAGCAGCAGTGCGAGCAGCGCCGCGACAAAGCAGGAGATGATCCAGCGCGTGGTGACGGGCTCCAGCACGGTCAGGAAATAGGTGCCGATGGGAACGCCGACCAGCGCGCCGGCGACCATGACCGCCGTCGCCTTGCGGTCGGCGTGGGTCCAGGCGTTCGGCAGCAGCGGCGTGGCGGCGATGAAGTCGATGATCAGCAGCAGCGCCGCCACCAGCCGCGGCGCCGCGACGCTGCTCGCGAGCGGCATGAAGATCAGCGCCGAGCCGAAGCCGGAGAAGCCGCGCGCCGTCCCCGACACGAAGGCGATCGCACAGATCGCGAGCGCGATGCTGGTCGAGATGTCGGAGGGGATCAGGCTGAAGGAGGTCATGAAAGGATAACGAGATTCAGCTAGCTGGCTGGCAAACTCAAAGCGCCCCCACTCAGACCCGTCATCCCCGCGCAAAGGCTTCGCCTTTGTCGCTGGAGGTGCGAGCAGAGCGAGCCTCGAAGGATGCACGGCCACAGGCGAGGCCGTCGACCCTTCGAGACGGCCGCTACGCGGCCTCCTCAGGGTGACGGTGCAATGGACCGCCTGTGGTTCACATCACCCGCGCAGCGTGCCGCCGGTCTTCTTGGTCACCTCGGCGACGACCTTGGCCGCGACCGCGTCGATCTCTTGGTCGGTCATGGTCTTCTCGCGCGGCTGGATCGTTACCGCGATCGCGATCGACTTCTTGTCGGGATCGATGCCCTTGCCTTCGTAGACGTCGAACACGGTCACATCAGTGATCAGCTTCTTGTCGACATTCTGTGCCGCGCGGACGATGTCGCCCGCCTTGACGCTGCGATCGACGATGAAGGCGAAGTCGCGCGACACCGGCTGGAATGCCGAGAGTTCCAGCACCGGCTTGGCGCGCGTCGCCCGCTGCTTGCCTTGCGGGATGCGCTCGAGGATCACCTCGAACACAATCATCGGGCCGTCGGCGCCGAGCGCCTCGGCCGCGCGCGGATGCAGCTCGCCGAAAGTGCCGAGCACATTCTGCGGGCCGATCTGGATGGTTCCGGAGCGCCCCGGATGCAGCCAAGCCGGGCCGCCGGGGACGATCTGCAGCGCCTGCATCGGCGCGCCGGCGGCCGCCAGCACGGCGAAGGCGTCGGCCTTGGCATCCATCGCATCCGTCACGGCCGAGCCGGCCCAATGCCGTCCGATCCCCTTCGACGAGGCGAAGCCATGGCGCACGCCGGAGGCGGCGACCAGCTGGTCCTCCGGGCGGTCGCCGCGGAACACCTGGCCGACCTCGAACAGCGCCACGTCAGGATAGCCGCGGTTGATGTTGGCCTGAACCGCCGCGACGAGGCCGGGCAGCAGGCTCGGCCGCATGTCGGAGAGATCGGCCGCGATCGGGTTGGCGAGCACGAGCTCGCTCTGGCCGCCGCCGAACAGTTTTGCCGCGTCATTGGTGATGAACGACCAGGTCACGGCTTCCACCATGCCGCGCACGCCGAGCGCGCGCTTGGCGCGGCGGGTGCGCAGCTGCATCGGCGTCAGCACCGGCTTGCGCGGCTCCTCGCCGCGCTCGAACGGCGTCATCGGCACCTTGTCGACGCCGACGATGCGCACGATCTCCTCGACGATGTCGGCCTTGCCGTGCACGTCGGTGCGCCAGGACGGGATCGCGATCTTCACCACGGGGCCGTTGCCGGCCAGCATGAAGCCGAGCCGGGTGAGGATCAGCTTCACCTCGACCAGCGGCACCTCGATGCCGGCGAGGCGCTTCACTTCACTGAGCGGGAAGTCGATGACGCGATCCTCGCCGAACTGCTTGCCGACCACGACGTTCTCGGACGGCGTGCCGCCGCACAGCTCCAGCACCAGCTTGGTCGCGAGCTCGAGCCCGGGCACCATGAAGGCCGGATCGACGCCACGCTCGAAGCGATAGCGCGCGTCCGAATTGATGCCGAGCTTGCGGCCGGTCTGCGCGATGTTGATCTCGTTCCACAGCGCCGATTCGATCAGCACATCGGTGGTGTTGTCGTCGCAGCCCGAGGCCTCGCCGCCCATGATGCCGGCGAGCGATTCGACGCCGTGCTCGTCAGCGATGACGCAGATGTTGCTGTCGAGCGTGTAGGTGCGGCCGTCGAGCGCGAGCAGCGTCTCGCCGTCCTTGGCGCGGCGGACGGTGAGGTTGCCCTGCACCTTCTTGGCGTCGAACACGTGCAGCGGGCGGGCGCGGTCGTAGGTCATGAAGTTGGTGATGTCGACCAGCGCGTTGATCGGACGCAGCCCGATCGAAGTCAGCCGCTTCTGCAGCCATTCCGGCGACGGGCCGTTCTTCACGCCGCGCACCAGCCGCAGCGCGAAGCCCGGGCAGAGCGTCGCGTCTTCCACCTTGACCTGGACCGGGCAGGGGAATTCGCCCTTGATCGGCCTGATGCCGGGGTCTTTGAACTTGCCCATGTCGGCGGCGGACAGATCGCGCGCGATGCCGTGCACGCCGGTGCAGTCCTGCCGGTTCGGCGTCAAATTGATCTCGATGGTGGGATCGCCGAGCCCGGCCCAGTCGGCATAGCCCTTGCCGAGCGGCGCGTCCGCCGGCAGCTCCATGATGCCGTCGTGGTCTTCCGAGATCTGCAATTCCGCCGCCGAGCACAGCATGCCGCGGCTCTCGACGCCGCGGATGGTACCGACGCCGAGCGTGATGTTCTTGCCAGGGATATAGGTGCCGGGCGGCGAGAATACGCTGATCAGCCCGGCTCGCGCATTCGGCGCGCCACACACCACCTGCACCGGCTCAGCCCCGTCGCCGGTGTCGACCATGCAGACGCGCAGCCGGTCCGCATTCGGATGCTGCTCGGCCGAGATCACGCGCGCGATGGTGAACGGCGCGAGCGCCTTCGCCTTGTCCTCGATGCTCTCGACCTCGAGCCCGATCATGGTGAGCTTGTCGGCGAGCTTGTCGAGCGGCTCGTCGGTCTCGAGATGTTCCTTCAGCCAGGAGAGGGTGAACTTCACGGCTGCATGCCTCGGTTCTTGTTGGTGTTGACTAGCGTGCTTGCGACGGCGGTAGGGCTTCCTCTCCCCTTGCGGGGGAGGGTTGGGGAGAGGGGCAAGCCACTTGCTCGGAAAGACGTCGCGCTGTCGGAGAGAGCGCGACGTAGGTCAAGGAGAACCTGACTCACGTACTCAGCCCTCCCGCGATCGACGGGATGTCGAGCGGCTTGAAGCCGTAGTGGTTGAGCCAGCGCACGTCGCTGTCGAACAATTGGCGCAGGTCGGCGATGCCGTATTTCAGCATCGCGATGCGGTCGATGCCCATGCCCCAGGCAAAACCCTGGTAAACGTCGGGATCGAGGCCGCAGGCGCGCAGCACGTTGGGGTGCACCATGCCGCAGCCGAGAATCTCCAGCCAGTCCTCGCCCTCGCCGAAGCGGATCTCGCCCTTGTCGCGGCGGCACTGGATGTCGACCTCGAGCGACGGCTCGGTGAACGGGAAGAACGACGGCCGGAACCGCATGTTGATGTGGTCGACCTCGAAGAACGCCTTGCAGAATTCGTGCAGGATCCATTTGAGGTGGCCGAGATGCGAGCCCTTGTCGATCACGAGGCCCTCCACCTGATGGAACTGCGGCGTGTGCGTCGCGTCGGAATCGATGCGATAGGTGCGGCCCGGGCAGATCACGCGGATCGGCGGCTGCTGGGTCAGCATGGTGCGCACCTGCACCGGCGAGGTGTGGGTCCGCAGCAGCATGCGCGAGCCGTCCTCCTTCGGGTTGAAGAAGAAGGTGTCGTGCATCTCGCGCGCCGGATGGCCGATCGGGAAGTTCAGCTTGGTGAAGTTGTAGTCGTCGGTCTCGATGTCGGGACCTTCGGCGACCGCAAAGCCCATGTCGGCGAAGATCGTGGTGAGCTCGTCCCAGACCTGGCTCAGCGGATGGATGCGGCCGGTCTCCGCCGGCGCCTCGCGCAGCGGCAGCGTGACGTCGATGGTCTCGGCGGCGAGGCGCGCATCAAGCGCGGCCGCTTTCAGCACGTCGCGCTTGGCCGCGAGCGCCTGCGTCACCGCATCCTTGGCGAGGTTGATCTTGGCGCCTTCGGTCTTGCGCTCCTCCGGCGACATTTTTCCAAGGGTCGCAAGGAGTGCCGAGATCGAGCCCTTCTTGCCGAGCGCCGAGACGCGGACCGCCTCGAGGGCGGCCTCGTCAGCGGCTGAGGCGATCTGGTCGAGGATGGATTGTTCGAGCGTTGCGAGGTCGGACACGGTCAATTCCTGCGCTTGAGCGGAGCATGATCTGGTGGGAAGTACCGCTACCCGAACCGGTACCATGCGCCAAAATTCGGCTGGGTTGTCGCCGCCCGAAGGCGGTAACGTCAAGCAAAAAGCCGATCATTTCGGGCCGATGGCCGGCAGCATTGAACCCCGCGCGGAGGCCGGGCTACCCAAGGGGGAGTTCAAGGAGGCCCACGCGATGTTGCTGCGATCTTGCCTGGCTGTGCCGGCGGTGCTGTTGATGCTCACCGCGGTGCATGCCGCGACCGAGGAATGCCCCGCCAAATCGACCCAGATGGACGACATCATCGCGGAGCTTCAGAAGGCGCCGAGCTGCAACCGCGCGATGAAGATCTTCGAGGCGTGCGAATACGGCGCCAGCGGAGACGTCCAGTTCGGCGCCGTGGTCGAGAAGAGGTGCGAGGGGGACTTCCTGTCCGGCCTCGGAGCGTCGCAGAAGAAGGCCTATGCCGGCCAGCTCAAGCGCTGCGACCACAAATACGACAACGAAAGCGGCACCATGTACCGCTCGTTCACCGCGTTCTGCCGGGCGATCGTCGCCCAGCGCTATTCGCAGAAGGCGCTGAAGGCGGGCCCCAAATCGCGTTAGGGCCGCCCGCCAGGATCAGGCGGCCAGCGCGGCCTTGGCCTTCTCGGCGATCGCCTGGAACGCAACCGGCTCGTGGATCGCGAGATCCGACAACACCTTGCGGTCGACGACGACGCCCGACTTGGACAGGCCGTTGATAAACACGCTGTAGGTCATGCCGAACGGACGGACCGCGGCGTTGATGCGCTGGATCCAGAGCGCGCGGAAGGTGCGCTTCTTGCGCTTGCGGTCGCGGAAGGCGTACTGGCCGGCCTTTTCGACGGCCTGCTTGGCGACGCGGATGGTGTTCTTGCGGCGGCCGTAATAGCCCTTGGCGGCCTTGTAGACTTTCTTGTGCTTGGCGTGAGCGGTCACACCGCGTTTGACGCGAGACATGACGGAAATCCTTGATCTGGAAGAGGTGACGGGGCGCCGCGCAGTCGCGGCGAGGGTTCAAGCGATCGGTGCGATCAGGCGTTCGGCAAGAAGTACTTCTTGACGTTGTCGCCGTCGGTCTTGAACAGCACGCGGGTGCCGCGCAGCTGACGGATCTGCTTCTTCGTCCGCTTGATCATGCCGTGGCGCTTGCCGCGCTGGGCGTGCATGACTTTGCCAGTGGCAGTCACCTTGAAGCGCTTTTTAGCGCCCGACTTGGTCTTCAACTTGGGCATTTGGCTCTCCTGTCGCACAGCACGAAAATCGCCCCGAGGGGCGTCCGGCCGGCTAAAATGCTCGTTAGAGCGTTGAAAGTGCTAAGGTTTTTTCCGAATTGAAAGAACCTGCACGAACCGTCGCCACGGCAGCCCTTGATCAGCCGGGCGGCGAAGGCCCGGCTTATGACAGAGGATCGGCGGTTTTGCAACGTTTCAGGCGGGGAACCGGGCGGAACGGTCTTCCCCTTCCCCCTGAAAGGGGGAAGGCCGGGATGGGGGTCGGCCGCGGCGTCGCTGCTCGTGGAGAGAGTAGATCCCCACCCGCTTTGCTCTGGCGAGCAAATCGACCTCCCCTTTTCAAGGGGAGGTTGGCACCACCGCGCCATAAGGGGCGCCCGAGATACGAAACAGCCCGCCAGATCGCCTGACGGGCCATTTCATTTCAACAAAGCGACAAATTCGAACTAGCGCGGCGCCAGCACCATCACGACCTGGCGGCCCTCGAACTTCGCGTCCTGCTCGACCTTGGCGAATTCGGCGACGTCGGCCTTCACCTTGTCCAACAGCTTGGTGCCGATCTCCTGGTGCGCCATCTCACGACCGCGGTAGCGCAAGGTGATCTTGACCTTGTCGCCTTCCTCGAAGAAGCGCTGCATCGCGCGCATCTTCACGTCGTAGTCGTGATCATCGATCATCGGGCGGAGCTTGATCTCCTTGATCTCGACGACCTTCTGCTTCTTGCGAGCTTCGGCAGCCTTCTTCTGCGCGGAATACTTGTACTTCCCGTAGTCCATGATCTTGCAGACGGGAGGGCTGGTATTCGGCGAAATCTCGACGAGATCCATGCCGGCTTCCATGGCCATCTTGATGGCCACCATGGTTTCGACGGTGCCCTGATTGACACCCTCCGCATCGATCAGCTGGATCTGTGCGTTGCGAATCTCGTCATTGGTGCGCGGCCCTTCTTTGGCGACTGTGGGCGGGGCTCTATTGGGACGGCGAATGGGTAACTCTCCAAAGTTGTGAAAGGGAAGGCGGATATTTTGAAGCAAGATGCTGCGACGGGCAAGCGAACTCGCTTCTTTAAGCGGCAAAACCGCCAATTGCGAGGCATTTTGGCCACGCCCGGCACATATAGCGGGCGCGTCTGCTCCGCAAGGCGGGGCTTGCAGCCGTTGACCGGTGCCGCGCGACAATTGAAAAGCAGATCTCTGACACGCGAGTGACCGAACCATGAGCCAAACCGCCGCATCGGAACAGGAACCTGCCTTCATCGAGGTCGGTGAGGGCAGTGAGGCGCGCCGGATCGCGGTGCGGGCCCGTGCCGGCAGCAATCCCGGCCTTTTCTGGCTCGGCGGCTTCAAGTCCGACATGGCCGGCACCAAGGCGCTCACGCTCGATGCGTGGGCGGCCGAGCACGGCCGCAGCTCGGTCAGGTTCGACTATTCCGGCCACGGCGAATCCGGCGGCGAGTTCGCCGACGGCACCATCGGCCGCTGGCTCGAGGAGAGCGTGGCCGTGTTCTCGCAGTTCTGCAGCGGGCCGCAGGTCGTGATCGGGTCCTCGATGGGCGGCTGGATGGCGCTGCTGCTTGCGCGTGAGATCGCCAAACGGGCCAATGCCGGCGGCGGCAGTGCTTCGCTCGCCGGCCTCGTGCTGATCGCGCCGGCACCCGACTTCACCGAGGAGCTGATGTGGAAGGCCTTCTCGCCGGAGGTCCGCGCCGAGATCGAGGCCAATGGCATGTGGCTGCGTCCGTCCGAATATGGCGACGGCACGCCCTATCCGATCACCCGCAACCTGATCGAGGAGGGCCGCAACCACCTGCTGCTCGGCAGCAAGATCGACGTCGGTTGCCCGGTGCGCATCCTGCAGGGCGCGCAGGATCCCGACGTGCCGTGGAAGCATGCCTTCGCGCTGGTACACCGCCTGCCGGCCGAGGACGTCGTGCTGACCATGATCCAGGACGGCGACCACCGCCTGTCGCGTCCCCCGGACATCGCCCGGATCATCGCCGCGGTGGCGGAGGTCGGCTAAGCTTTCCGCTCAGGGAGAGAAGCCATGGACACGACAACAATGCTGCGTGCGTTCTGCGACGCGGTCGAGCAGCGCAACGGCAAGGCCTTTGCAAGTCTCTTCACCGAGGACGGCGTCTATCACGATGTGTTCTACGGTGCCTTCAAGGGCCACGGCAAAATCGCCGAGATGATCGACGACTGGTTCTACCGCACTGCGACCGATTTCCGCTGGGTGATGCACGATCCCGTCAGTGACGGCGCAACGCTCTACGCGCGCTACACGTTCAGCTACCGCTCGACCTTGCCGGAAGCCAAGGGGGCCCGCGCGATGTTCGAGGGTGTCGCGATCATGCGGCTGCGTGACGGCAAGATCACGGAGTACCATGAGGTCGCCAACACCGCGCCGGCCTTCGTCGATTTGAACTTCGCGCCGGAGCGCATCGCCAAGATCGTCGGCAAGCAGGGCGCGGAGCTGAAAGCGCGGCCGGAGATGCAGCGGCATCTGGTTTGACGTCATTCCGGGGCGCGCGAAGCGCGAACCCGGAATCCAGAAGTGTTGGCGCGAGATTCCGGGTTCATCGCTGCGCGATGCCCCGGAATGACGGCGGAGAATTACGGCGGCGGCGGATTGGTCATCGGCTTGCGCTGGGCGAGCGCCGCCACGGTGGAGGTGCCGATCGGGCCCTTCTCGTCATAGAGCCAGCATTCGCCGATCGCGATGCCGTCCGTGGCGTGGTGGTTGACGACCTCGAAGCCGATCCAGTTGGTCACCGGCAAACGATGCAGATAGATCGTGACGTCGCTGTTGATGTAGCCGAGGCCCTGGTCGCCGGCGTTCGCAAAGGGGCTGGCGAAATCCGCGCCGGTTGCGACATGGACGAACGGCGTCATCCTCACGCCGTCAACGAGCTCGCGCACTTCGCTCATCCAGAGCCGGCGCTCGCCGAGCGAACCCATATGGCCGACGATCGGCCGCGTCTCCCATTTGCCGTTCATGCCGAGCCTCGGATCGGTCGGCTTCGGAATCTCCGCCGGCGCGAGCACGTTCCAGTTCGGCGGCGACCACACATTGCCGGGGGCATTTTCCGCCCGGCGCAACAATTGGCAGGAGGCGCGCGCCATGCTGGTGCCGCCGGAGACAAACTCGGCCTCGATCATTTTGATGCGCATGCCGTCGCGCACAAGCTTGGTCGTCACCTCGATCGGCGTCGTGATGTTGGGCAGCCGGAACATGTCGACCGTCAGCCGCGCGGGGACGAAATCGTCGGAGCCGTGGCGCTCCTCGATGACGAAGGCGAGCAGGCCGATCACGACGCGGCCGTGCAGGGATTCCGGACTCCACGGTCCGTTCGCAACGGCCGTCGGCATGAAGCCGTCGCCGTGCCTGGTGAAGAAGGGCTGGTTTTTCATGGCGCGCGACCATGACGGGAATGGCGCGATGAAATCAAGACTCTTCACCCTCGTGGTGAGGAGCCGCGTAGCGGCGTCTCGAACCATGAGGCCCGGTCTGTGGCCTCATCCTTCGAGACGCGCTGCGCGCTCCTCAGGATGAGGGGACAGAGCCGTGCGCCACTCCTGCTGTACGGTGACGTCGGGCTCGCCGCCGGCCCGCGACGCCAGCGCCGCGAACGCATCGCGGGTGATCAGCTGCGACAGCGCCCACACCGCGGCGCCGCGCACCAGCGGGCTAGCGTCGTCGAGCAAGCGCCGTGCGTCACAGGCAAGGCTTGCATCGCCGGAGTTGCCGATCGCGATCAGCACATTGCGGATGAAGCGGTCGCGGCCGATGCGCTTGACCGGCGACTTCGTGAACAGCGCGCGGAAGGCGGCATCATAGAGCCGCGCCAACTCGCCGAGTTCAGGCGCGCGCAAACCATCGCGCGCGGCGAGCTTCTGCTCGCGCCCTGCTTGCGCGAACTTGTTCCATGGACACACCGCGAGGCAATCGTCGCAGCCATAGATGCGGTTGCCGATGCTCTTGCGGAATTCGTGCGGGATCGGACCCTTGTTCTCGATCGTCAGATACGAGATGCAGCGCCGCGCATCGAGCTTGTAGGGCGCGGGGAACGCCGCGGTCGGGCAGATGTCCTGGCAGGCGCGGCAGCTGCCGCAATGATCGGCCGCGGCATCATCGCGAGGCAGCTCGGTCGCCGAATAGATCGCCCCGAGAAACAGCCACGAGCCGAATTCGCGCGACACGAGATTGGTGTGCTTGCCCTGCCAGCCGATGCCGGCTGCCTGGGCGAGCGGCTTCTCCATGACCGCGGCGGTGTCGACGAACACCTTCACCTCGTCGCCGGTGATGGTGGCGAGCCAGCGCGCCAGGATCTTCAGCCGTTTCTTGATCACGTCGTGATAGTCGTCGCCCTGCGCATAGACCGAGATCGCGCCATGCGACCGGCGCGCGAGGATGTCGAGCGGGTCGTCGTTGGGCCCGTAATTGACGCCGAGCATGATGATCGAGCGCACGCCGCCCCACAGCACGCGCGGATCGGCGCGCCGCTCCGGATTGGCGGCGAGCCAGTCCATGTCGCCATGGCCGCCGGAGCCGAGGAATTCGAGAAAATATTTTCCGGCCTCGCTGGTCGCGTCAGGCGCGGTGAAGCCGATGGCATCGAAGCCGAGCGCATGCGCCTCGCGCTGAAGCGCGGCCTTGAGATCGGAAGGGGAGAGCCTGACCGCCGGGTTCAGAAGTCGAGGTCCACATAGGTGCGCGACGCCGGCACCCCCGCCAGCCATTCGCTGAGCAGCGGGCGGAACGACGGGCGGGACTTCACCCGCGCGTACCACGACTTTGCCGCGTCGTCCTCGCTCCATGGCACGTCGCCCAGATAATCGATCGCCGAGAGATGCGCCGCGGCGGCGAGATCCGCGTAGGTGAGGCGGTCGCCGGCGAGATAGTTCCGCGTCTTCGCCAGCCAGCCGATATAGCTCAGATGATAGCGCACATTGACCTTGGCGGCGCGCATGACGTCGGGGGCCGGCGGACCACCGCCATTGTCCTCGCTCATGAAGCGCTTGTAGATCCGCTCGGTCACCAGCGGGTTGGAGGCTTCCTCGAAGAATTTCTCGTTGAACCAAGCCATCAGCCGGCGCACCTCGACGCGCTCGGCCGTCGATGTCGGCAGCAGCCGCCGATCGCCGGCATCGAGGCCGTGCGCCTCGTCGACATATTCGGCGATCACAGGCGCGCCCGGGATCGGCGGAAAACCCTCGGCGATCAGCACCGGCGTGGTGGCCGCCGGATTGAGCGCCAGGAACGCCTCGCGCCGTTCCCACACCCGTTCCTCCACAAGGCGCAAATCGAGCCCATACTCGCCGAGCACGAGCCGAATGAAGCGCGAATGCGGACAGAAGGGATGGTGATACAGCGTATACATGAAGCCCTTGGTAGTTTCGCGGCGCTTAAGAAATCATCAACCTGTGCGGCCTGGACCTGTGCCTTGGCCAGACCAGTTCCGGTCGTCTCTATGTCGCGTCAGCACGCAAACCGGTAGCCATCCCCGCAGATGGTGCGGGTCACAAAAACGCTATAGCTCAGCAAATCGGCCGGGTAACCCATTGTTTGACGATTTTTTGCGATTGCGGCCAATGTGCGAATAAGCGAGAAGAATCCCGTTTTCCACACAGGGCAGGCCACAACATGATGACGGATATGCTGCGGGCGGTGATTCTCGGCATCATCGAGGGCGTCACGGAGTTCCTGCCGGTCTCCTCGACAGGCCACCTGCTGCTTGCGGAGCGCTTCTTCAATCTGGGCGAAGGCAATTTCTGGAAGAGCTTTGCGATCCTGATTCAGCTCGGCGCGATCCTCGCGATCCTCGCGCTCTACTTCGTCAAATTGTGGCGCGTCGCGCTCGGCATGTTCACCAATCCCGACGACCGCCGCTTCGTCATCGGCGTGCTGGTGGCGTTCCTGCCTGCCGTCGTGATCGGCCTGATCGCCGGCAAATACATCAAGGAGTTCCTGTTCAATCCGTGGGTGGTCTGCTTCACGCTGATCGTCGGCGGCGCCGTGCTGCTGTGGGTCGATCAGCTCGATCTCAAAGTGTACGAGGACGATGCGACCCGCTTCCCGCTGCTGATGTATTTCTGGATCGGCGTCGCGCAGTGCCTGGCGATGATTCCCGGCGTGTCGCGCTCGGGCGCCAGCATCGTGGCGGCGATGCTGCTCGGCGCCGACAAGCGCTCGGCGGCGGAGTTCTCGTTCTTCCTCGCGATCCCGACCATGGTCGGCGCGTTCGCCTATGATTTCTACAAGAACCGCGCCGACTTCACGTCCGACAATCTCAGCGTCATCGCGGTCGGCTTCGTGGTGTCGTTCATCACGGCGATGATCGTGGTGCGGGCGTTCCTCAACTTCGTCACCCGCCGCGGCTTCACCTTCTTCGCCTGGTGGCGTGTGATCGTCGGCACGCTCGGCCTGATCGCGCTGGCGATGGGACGGTAAGGGCACTCTGTCGTCCCTGCGAAAGCAGGGACCCATAACCACAGCTCTTTCAGTTCCGAAGATCTGTGGCCACAGCTCTGCACAAATCGGACATTCTTGGTTATGGGTTCCGGCTCGCGCTTCGCTTGGCCGGGACGACAAGTTGGGGGAGCTACGCGCTCTTCTTCTGGAACTGGCCGGTGGCGCGGAAGCGCCAGAGATATTGCGGGGCGATCGCTTCCATCGAATCCGGCGAGATGCCAAGGCCCGCGAAGGTCAGGCCGGCGGCCTTGGCGGCGTCGGACACCACATTGTCCGAACGCAGCATCGCGACCTGGTCCGGCGTCAGCGTGAACGGCCCCGGTGCGAACTGCAGGAAGTACGACTGGAACTTGGCGAGGCCGAACGGCAGCGGCGCCAGCATGCGATCGCGCTGGGTGATCTTGAGGATGATCTGCATCACCTCGCGCATGGTCAGCACTTCCGGCCCGCCGAGCTCGTAAGCCGCGCCCTGCTTCGCCTTGCCGTCCACGGCATTGGCCACGGCGACCGCGACGTCGCCGACATAGGCCGGCTGCACCGTGTTGACCCCGCCGCCGACCAGCGGCAGCACCGGTGACATCCGCGCCAGCGCCGCAAAGCGGTTGGTGAACTGATCCTCGGGTCCGAACAGCAGCGACGGCCGCATGATGGTGGCCTGTGGCAAGGCCGCCAGCACCGCCGCCTCGCCCTCCGCCTTGGCGCGGAAATAGCTCGAGGGCGAATCCGCGTCGGCTCCGATCGCCGAGACGTGGACCATCCGCCCGCCGGCAGCGGCCGCCGCCTTGGCGATGCTCTCGGCGCCCTTCACCTGCACGGCATTGAAGCTCTGCCCGCCGCCCTCGGCCAGGATGCCGACCAGGTTGATGGCGATATGCGAATCACGCATCGCCGCCTCGACCGAGGCCGGGTAGCGCACATTGGCCTGGACGGCATGAATCTGCCCGACACGGCCGAGCGGCTGCAGATGGCCGGCCAGTTCAGGCCGCCGCACCGCGACTCGGACGCGGTAATCGCGCTTGCAGAGCGCCCGGACCACGTTCCGCCCCAGAAAACCCGATCCGCCGAAGACCGTGACGAGCGTGTCCAGGTTCGATGCCATGGGGTGATTCCTGTGGGATTCGAGAGCGATTGACGTGGGTTAACCGTCTGGCGATACGCCATCGGCCTTATCCTGTACAGGGTATTTGAATTTCCAATCGCGAATTTGACAAGCGCGCAACCGATCCTTACTAAGCCGCTCCACATGCCCAGGTGGCGGAATTGGTAGACGCGCTGGCTTCAGGTGCCAGTGGCTTAACGGCCGTGAAGGTTCGAGTCCTTTCCTGGGCACCACCCCCTTTTTAAGCGATTGAAATCGCTCGCGTTCGGTGTGCCGTGTGCCATCCGTGAGCGTTACGTCGAAGCCTTCCAGCATGATCCTGGCTCGAAGGGCGCTTGCATAGAACATCAAGGCGCTCGATCGCGCGGTAACGGATGGCGAATAGGGGACATCGAGCCCCTCTGCCGTCCACGCGATGCATGCTCGAGCGGCAGCCAGACATTCGAGCGATCTTGGAGAAGAATGCGCCTCTGTTGTAGGCTTCGCCGGTGGTCGATTTGAATGTATTTCAAGGAGATAGATCATCATGATGAAGAGGCAGATCGTCGTGTGGGCGGCGGTTTTGATGACAGGCGGCGTTACCGCCGCTTCAGATGTGCTTGCGCAAGGCGTTGGTGCGCAAGTTCCGCGACCGACGATCCAAGGGGGCGCTTTGAATCAGAACATCAAGCCGCCCAACAATACTTATTTTGACAGCCGTCCCTCGACAGCTCCGCAGACGATGAATCCGAACAGCGCGGGTTTCTCCGCTAGCGGCCCCCGTACAGGGCCCAGGTACATCGGAAACGTCAAATGATGCAGAAGGGCCGCCTCGGGCGGCCTTTCGCATTGGGCATGTCGTCCGGCCGCGCGGCGACCGGCAAGGTCAGCTGTCTTCCGGTAGCGCATCCGGAATCGCCACGACTTCGACTCTGTCCCCGATCTTCATTCCGACACCTGAGACGGGCGGGTACGATCACACGATTTGCCGCCCCGCACGCCGCGCGATCGGCTTCTGCACGAAATACATCGCGATCATCGAGATCATCGTGCTCGCGACCACGACATAGCCGATCCGGTTGAAATGCAGCAGCGAGCCGTCCGGATTTTCGGCGACGATCGCGGCTGCAAAGACCGAGCCCAGCCCGCCCGACAGCTGCTGCACGGATGCCGAGATCGCGCTGAACGATCCGCGCTGGCTGGCGTCGGGAATCGCCGACATCAGCGCCTGGGACGGGATCATGCGCGAGAAAATGCCGATGAACATCAGCACATTGACCACGATCGCGGTCAGCAGCGAGACGTGGCCGAGATTGGTGTAGATCAGCACCATGATCACCGTCACCACGCAGCCGAATGCGAAGGTCGGATATTTGCCGAACGCATCGCTGGCGCGGCCGACCAGCGGCCCGATGATGATGCTGAACAGGCCTGAGACGAGATAGATCGTCGGCAGGTGGACGATGTCGATGCCGAGATTGTGCACGGTGAAGGCGCTGCCGAACGGCATCAGCATGAAGCCGCCGGTCGCGAGCAGCGTGGTCACCAGGAAGGCCAGCGTGTAGCGCGGCTGGCCCACGGTTGCGATCAGATGGCGGAACGGATTGCTGTCGTGCTGCAATTTGAGATGGGCATCGACCGGATGCATCGCGATCGCAATCGCCGCGATCGCGGCAATCGACAGGCCGACGATGGCCACGAAGCAGATGTGCCAGTTCCAGTGATTGGCCAGGAACAGGCCGGCCGGGACGCCGAGCACCTGGCTCGCGGCGAACGCCGTCTGCAGGACGCCCATCGCGCGGCCGCGCTGTTGCAGCGGGAACAGGTCGGTGACGATGGCAAGCACGACGGAGCCGATCACCCCGCCGAAAACGCCGGTGACGATGCGGCCGAGCAGCAGCACGTGAAAATTCTGCGCCAGCGCGCAGAGCACGGTGCCGAGCATGAAGCCGACATAGAAGAACAGCAGCAGCCGCTTGCGGTCGAAGCGATCGGCAAAGCCGGCGGCGAGGACGCCGGAAATGCCGGCCGCGAACGCGTAGGCCGAGACCGCGACGCCGAATTGCCCGGCCGTGATGTTCAGCGACGGCATCAGGATGGCGCCGAGCGGCGACATGATGATGAAATCGAGGATCAGCGTGAATTGCGTGAAGGCGAGCAGCGCGATCAGGAACGATTGGTAACGCGAGAAGCCACGCTCCTGCTGGTCGTCGTCGATCGGCGCAGCGATGGTCTGGTCGGACATAAGGCTCGTTTCATTGGGGAGGCCGGTGCTGGCCGGCAACAGATAGGGAGGGCGCGGCCGGATTTCATGGGGCACGCGGGCAACAGTTCCCTCGAAATCGAACGCGTAGCGGCAATGACTTGGCCCCGACCTGGCCGCGTGCCCACGTCGAACTTGGCGAGAAAATGGGGGCAGCGGCGCGCCCGAGACGCCATGGCGATTGTTTCCGGTTGTGTCGGTCGATAACTGCAACGGGTGAATGCTGTACTTCACAACCTTGGAAGAGTACGCACGTCAAGCGTGTGAATCAGACCGATGCATCTAATGGTTCCGTCTGTGGCGGCTGCGCAACAGGTCGCTGCAAATCGCTTCAAGCTTGAACGGAGCGGATCAGCGGAGCTGAGAGCGGGGCGGGGGTAGCAGATGGCGGCGAGGCCGGGGGCTCGGCTTCGCGCCGACGGTGGAGTAGGGGCATGGTTTCCTCGCGGCTCGCGGCGATCCTGTCGTGCACGGCCTTGGGTGGCGGTTGTCTGTTGTCCACGTCGCCGGCGTTTGCGGCCTGCGACAGTCTCGCGCCAGCGAGCGGGCAGACGGTAACCTGCTCGACCGCAGCGCCGAATCCCTCGCCGACCGGCGTGCAGGCCGTTGCCGGCAGCTCGAACGTCACCGTGAACGTGCTGCAGGGCGCCGGCATCACGCCGGGCGCCGGAGCGACCGCGATCGGCCTTGTCTCCAGCAGCGCCGCCACCAACAACGGCACGCTGACCATCAGCGGCGGTGGCACCGGCATCTTCGGCAGCGGCGACGGCAATGTCTTCACCAACGGCGCGTCGGGCGTGATCACGACCTCGGGCGCCGGCAGCAATGCGATCGCCGCCAGCAGCAACGGCAACACGCTGATCAACAACGGCACGATCACGACGCAGAACGGCACCTCGCGCGGCCTTGCCATCACCGGTCTCACGCAGCACAACAACAACACGCTGATCAATACCGGGACGATCACCACCCAGGGCCCGCAATCGCACGGCCTTTTTGTGCAGACCGGCGACAGCAACACCTTCACCAATAGCGGCACCATCACCACGGCCGGCGCAGGCGCCCGTGCCATCTTCTCCGCCGGCCAGTTTGCGACCATCACCAATACCGGCACGCTGCTGACGACCGGTGGGGACGCGGGCGGCACCGCCAACAACACCGTGTTCATGCAAGGCAATGCCGGCGTCCTGCGCAACAGCGGCACGATCGAGGCGCGCGGCGTCAATGCCGACGGCGTGTTCTCCAACACCGCCGGATCGTCGTTCACCGCCCGCATCGAGAACCTCGCCGGCGGCAAGATCATCAGCCAGGCGGGACCTGCGATCCGCACGCTCAACGGCGCCACCACCATCGTCAATGCCGGCCTGATCGCCGGCAACAGCGGCACGGCGCTCGCGGGCGGCGGCGGCGCGGTGACGATGATCCTGCAAACCGGCTCGCAGATCGTCGGCCTTGCCGACGGCGGCGGCGGCGGCAACCAGGTGCGGCTGCAAGGCAGCGGCACGGTCGACAATGCGTTCGCGCGATTCCAGACGCTGACGATGGAAGGCAATGACTGGACCTGGGCCGGTACCGGCACCTTCGCCAACACCTTCGTCAACAGCGGTTCGCTGACGCTGCAGACGTCGCTGACCGGCAATGTGTCGATTGCGGCCGGCACCAGCCTGCTGGCAGGCAACGGCGCCAATCCGTCGAGCACGCCGTTTCCGGGCGGCCCGCCGATCACCGTCACCAATGCCGGTGTCATCAACCTGACCAATGGCGGCGCCATTGCGGCGAACAGCCTGACGATCGCGGGCAACTATGTCGGCAATGGCGGCGGGCTCTATCTGCGCACCGTGCTCGGTGGCGATGGTTCGCCGTCGGATCGGCTCGTCATCTCCGGCGGCAATGCGTCGGGCTCGACCGCGGTGACCGTCACCAATGCCGGCGGCGCGGGCGCGTTGACCACCGCCGACGGCATCATGGTGGTGCAGGCGGTCAACGGCGGCACCACGGCTGCGGGTGCATTCGGCCTCTCCAACGCCGTCGTGGCGGGCGCGCATGAATATCTGCTGTTCCGCGGCGGCGTCTCCGCCGGCAGCGCCAACAACTGGTATCTGCGCTCGGCATTGTTGCCCGGCACGGCCTCGCCTGCGCCCCCGGCTGCGCCTGCACCGGCGCCGCCTTCATCGCCCAACGTGGTGCCGCCGCCTCCGGGGCTGCCCGCGGAAGATCTATCGTCGCTGACGCCGCCGCCGGCAGGCGCCGCGCCGGTCCAGCTCTACCGTGAAGAGGTGTCGGTCTATTCGGCGCTGCCGCAGGTGGCACAAAAGCTCGGGCTGGCGACGCTCGGCACCTTCCATCAGCGCCAGGGCGATCAAGCCTTGCTGACCAGCGGCGGCGAACAGCCGGCGGCGTGGGCGCGTGCCTACGGCTCGCACAGCTCGCAGAGCTGGGCCGGCACGGTCAGCCCCGCCTTCGACGGCACCATGGCCGGCGTGCAGGTCGGCGTCGACATCCTGCGCTTCCAGTCCGCGCCCGAGCATCATGATCGCGCCGGATTCTTCTACGCGTATGGCTGGGCCAGCGGCACCATCAACGGCTTCGCGCTCGGCCTGAACGACGTCCGCACCGGCACGCTCTCGATCGACAGCCAGAATATCGGCGGCTACTGGACCCATGTCGGCCCGTCGGGCTGGTATGTCGACGCCGTGCTGATGGGCAGCTTCTACGGCGCAAGCCCGCAGTCGGATCGTCAGGTCGGCGCGCGGGTGTCGGGCACCGGCGTCGCCGCATCGCTGGAGGCCGGCGCGCCGATCCCGCTGAACAGCTTTCTCGCGATCGAGCCGCAGGCGCAGCTGATCTGGCAGCGCCAGTCGTTCGACAGCTTCAACGACATGTTCTCGAGCGTCGCGCTCGGCAGTGCCGATACGCTGACCGGGCGGCTCGGCGTGCGCGTTCCGGCAACGTTCGTCGTCGGCACGGCCGAATTGCGTCCCTATCTCGAGGCCAATCTCTGGCACACCGCCGCGAATGACCGCAGCATCGCGTTCGCGACGACGGACCTGATCGGCGTGCAAAGCCGCGGCACCGCCGTCGAGATCGGTGCCGGCGTCTCCGCGCAGCTCAATCGCACGATCAGCGCCTATGCAAGCGCCGGCTACACGACCTCGGTGGACAGCCTCCATCGCGAGGACATCACCGGCCGCTTCGGCCTGCGCGTCAGCTGGCAGTGATGGCGCGCCCGCGTGGGGGCGCGCGGCGGGATAGCAACCCATTGTCTCCGCTGCACAATGGCGGTACACCCTGAACTATCTGTGCCGGAACAATTAAGGATTCCCGCTGCTCGTGTCCGGTCCTGACCGGCCCCGATGCCAGTGCGATCCGAAGACTGGCGCATGCTCGCCTGTCGGCGGATTGGACGGTAGTTTATTCCGACGGCGATTCGACGAGGTTTTTGACAGCATGACCATCCGCCTGCATCGCGGCGACCTGCCCGATCTGTCCCGCTACACCGACTCGGTGGCGATCGACACCGAGACCATGGGGCTGCATCCGCACCGTGACCGGCTCTGCGTGGTGCAGATGTCGAACGGCGACGGCACCGCCGACGTGATCCAGATTCCGAAGGGCCACACCGATTCGCCGAACTTGAAGGCGCTGCTCGCCAATCCCGGCATCACTAAGATCTTCCATTTCGCACGGTTCGACGTCGCGGTGCTCTACAACACGTTCGGCGTGATGCCGACGCCGGTCTATTGCACCAAGATCGCCTCGCGCCTGTCGCGCACCTACACCGATCGCCACGGCCTGAAGGACCTGGTGCGCGAGGTGCTGAACGTCGAATTGTCGAAGCAGCAGCAGTCGAGCGACTGGGGTGCACAAAGCCTCAGCGAGGCCCAGCTCGCCTACGCCGCCTCCGACGTGCTGCACCTGCATGCGCTGCGCGACAGATTGAATGTCATGCTCGCGCGCGAGGGACGGACAGATCTCGCCCAGGCCTGCTTCGACTTCCTCCCCGCCCGCGCCAGGCTCGATCTCGACGGCTGGGAGGCCGAGGACATTTTCGCCCATTCATGATGCGCGCCGAATTCGTCGCGGCGGGGGCAGTTCCGCCCCGTTTCGGCCAAACTGTTCACGCGTGGTCCGGTGCGGGGGCGCGAGGCGAGGTCCGGGCTGCATATTTGGGCGGCTCCGGCTAGAATAGGGGCAGTTTCGCGCCTCTGGAGCTCAGGTGAATTCGGTTCAGAATCCAGCCTATGTCACGGGCCTCGAGGCGCGCTTTGCCGCCGCCGCGCGGCACAGCCGCATGGTGCGGATACTGCGCGTCGCGGTGCCCGCGATGGTCGGGCTGGCGATGGCCGTGGTTATCTACATCGCGCTCTTCAATCCGTTCCACGACCTGATCCCCAAGCTGCCGCTCGAGATGGATAACCTCGTCGTGTCCGGCACCAAGATCACGATGGAAGCGCCGCATATCGCCGGCTTCTCCAACGACGGACGGCCTTATGAAATGTGGGCCAAGGCGGCGATCCAGGATGTCACCGATCCTGACCATGTCGAGCTGAAGACGATCCGCGCCAAGGTGGCGCAACAGGATCAGTCGACAGTGACAATGGATGCGCGCACCGGCTTCTTCGACAACAAGAAGCAGCTGCTCGACCTGCGCCAGGACATCTTCCTGCAGTCGTCCACCGGCTATGAGGCCAGGCTGACGCAGGCCTTCGTCGACATCAACAAGGGCAACGTGTCGTCGGACGAGCATGTCGACGTCAAGCTGCTCGACGGCACGCTGACCGCCGACAGGCTCCGGATCTACAACAGCGGCGAGCTGGTGCGGTTCGAAGGCAATGTCGTGATGAATCTCGACAAGCTCGGCGACAACAATGCCGCCCCGCCGGCTGAGCCCGCTCCACCGCCGCCGCCGCCGTCACCGAAGCCACGCAAGTCCGCCAACACGAAATGATTTTGATGATGAGACGTTTTCCGCACGGCATGGCAATTGCGGCGTTCCTGTTCGCGCTTTTCGCCGCGAGTGCTGCGTTCGCGCAGGGCTCGATGAGCGGCGTGCCCAACGCCATGCAGGGCTTCTCGCAGAACCGCGACCAGCCGATCCAGATCGAGGCTGCCTCGCTGGAAATGCGCGACAAGAAAAAGGAGGCGACCTTCGCCGGCAACGTGAAGGTCGTGCAGGGCGACACCACCATGACGTCGAAGACGCTGGTCGTGTTCTACGAGGATAAATCGACCCAGGCGCCGGCGCCCGCCCCGACCGGCACCAAGGGGGCGGCCGCCAAGGGCGCCGCGCCGATGCAATCGGCAACCCCGGGCCCCGGCGGCGCCTCCTCGATCAAGCGGCTGGAGGCCAAGGGCAATGTTGTCGTGACCCAGAAGGACCAGGTCGTCACCGGCGAGACCGCGATCTTCGACACCAAGACAAATTTGATCACGATGCTCGGCGGCGGCGGCAGCCAGGTGGTGCTGACCCAGTGCCAGAATGTGCTGCGCGGCGACCGCCTTTTGGTCGACATGACCACCGGTGTCTCGCGCGTCGAAGCCGACAATGGCAAGGTGCAGGGCCTGTTCATCCAGTCGCCGGGCGGACAGAGCGGCAAGTGCGGCACGCCGGCCGCCCCCGGCTCAGCCCCGGCCCCGTCGCCGCTGCAGCTGATTCCAGGCGGCAAGTCCAAGTAAGCCTCACGTAAGGTCAAGCAGAATCAATCAGTTAGATAATATTCTGCGGCCGCGAGGTTGAAGCCGGCGGGGCGAGACTGTATCTACTGCAGCGGCCCGGCCGAACAATGCGCCTCGAGGGGATTATGTTGGCCGGGACAGGGGCATCCATTCATTCAAGGCGCGGGTGATCGCGCTTTGCCGTGTTGTTCGAGCATGATCTCCGCGCAAACGCGTCCGCTTTTGTCGCGCGGGAAGGCCGGTATTCAGATTTCCGGCTCATGCTTGCGGCGTCGCATGCGAATCGATCGATGCGCAGGCAAGGTCGCGGGATCACCGTGAAAGGCTGAAGCGAAGCGGGGATGGTGGATTTTCTCGGCATGTTCCGGCGGCGCTCTGCGAAACGCAGTACCGGATTTGCGCGCTCGCATGACGACATCACGGCGCTCGACGACCAGTTCGGCGAGATGCTGACGTCTCCGGTGCGTGATGCGCCGCCGATGGCGCGCGCCGCGTCGGCTCCCGGCGTCGAGCTGCCGCGATCCCAACCGGCAGCAGCACCGGCGCGTGCGAGGCCGGCCAGGAACAGCGCGCCCGCCGCGCCGCAGCTGATCAAGCGGCCGGGCTATCTGGCTGTGCATAGCGTGGAAAAGAGTTTTGGCAGCCGCCAGGTCGTGCGCGGCGTTAGCATCTATGTGCGGCGTGGCGAAGCGGTCGGCCTGCTCGGGCCCAACGGCGCCGGCAAGACCACCGTGTTCTACATGATCACCGGGCTGATCAAGGCCGATCGCGGCGCCATCGAGCTCGATGGCCACGACGTCACCAAGCTGCCGATGTATCAGCGCGCGCGCCTCGGCATCGGCTACCTGCCTCAGGAAGCCTCGATCTTCCGCGGCCTGTCGGTCGAGCAGAACATCCGCGCGGTGCTCGAGGTCGTCGAGCCCTCGAAGAAGAAGCGCGAGCACGAGCTGGATTCGCTGCTCGACGAGTTCAACATCACGCGGTTGCGCAAGAGCCCGTCGATCGCGCTGTCCGGCGGCGAGCGCCGCCGCGTCGAGATTGCGCGCGCGCTGGCGACGCGCCCCAATTACATGCTGCTCGACGAGCCGTTCGCCGGCATCGACCCGATCGCGGTCGGCGACATCCAGGACCTCGTCCGCCATCTCACCAACCGCGGCATCGGCGTGCTCATCACCGACCACAATGTCCGCGAGACGCTCGGCCTGACCGATCGCGCCTATATCGTCTATGCCGGTGAAATCTTGACTGAGGGAAGCCCGGAGGAGATCGTTAATGATCCCGATGTACGCCGGCTTTACCTTGGCGAGGAATTCCGCCTCTAGCGCTATTTTCCGATCCGTCAAGCCGTGTACAAGGGCTTCGGACTAATATAAGCAAGAATCGAGCCAACTTTTAGGATCGTTCTTGCCTCCATGGCGCTGACCCAAAGACTAGAGTTCCGCCAGTCGCAGTCGCTGGTGATGACGCCGCAGCTGATGCAGGCGATCAAGCTGCTGCAACTGTCGAACCTGGACCTGTCGGCCTTTGTCGAGGAAGAGCTGGAGCGCAATCCGCTGCTGGAGCGGGCCGCCGACGGGCCGGAGCCGCCGGTGGCGGGCGAGCCGGCCATGGAGCGGCCGGACTACGGCGATTCCGACGGTTCCGGCAGCTATGGGGACGATGGCGACGTTTCCGACATGGCCGCCGGCCCAGGCGGCGAGGCCGCCTTCGAGCCCGGCCAGGAGGAATGGCTGAACCGCGACCTCGGCAGCCGCGCCGAGATCGAGCAAACGCTCGATACCCGCCTCGACAACGTGTTTTCCGAGGAGCCGGCGGAAGCGGCGGCGCGCGCCGCACAGGATGCACCGCCATCGGTCTACACCGAATGGGGCGGCGGCGCCTCCAGCGACGACGAGTACAATCTCGAAGCTTTCGTGGCGGCCGAGCTGACGCTTGCCGACCACCTCGCCGAACAACTCGCGGTGGCGTTCTCGGCGCCGGCGCAGCGCATGATCGGGCAGTATCTGATCGACCTGGTCGACGACGCCGGCTACCTGCCGGCCGATCTCGGCCAGGCCGCCGAGCGGCTCGGTGCGTCGCAGCAAGCGGTCGACGATGTCGTCGCCGTGCTGCAGAAATTCGATCCGCCGGGCGTGTGCGCGCGAAACCTGAGCGAATGCCTCGCGATCCAGCTGCGCGAGCTCGATCGCTACGATCCGGCGATGCAGGCACTGGTCGAGCATCTCGACCTGCTCGCCAAGCGCGACATCGCGGCCTTGCGAAAGCTCTGCGGCGTCGACGACGAAGACATCACCGACATGATCGCCGAGATCCGCCGGCTCGATCCGAAGCCCGGGCTGAAGTTCGGCACTGCGCGGACGCAAACGATGGTGCCCGACGTCTATGTGCGTCCGGGTCCCGACGGCGGCTGGCACGTCGAACTCAACAGCGACACTCTGCCGCGCGTTCTGGTCAACCAGACCTATTACGCTGAGCTGTCGAAGACGATCCGCAAGGACGGTGACAAGTCGTACTTCACCGACTGCCTGCAGAACGCGACCTGGCTGGTCCGCGCGCTCGATCAGCGCGCCCGCACCATCCTGAAGGTCGCGACCGAAATCGTCCGCCAGCAGGATGGCTTCTTCACTTATGGCGTCGCGCATTTGCGGCCGCTCAATCTGAAGGCGGTCGCGGACGCGATCCAGATGCATGAATCGACGGTGTCGCGCGTCACCGCCAACAAATACATGGCGACCAATCGCGGCAGTTTTGAATTGAAGTATTTTTTCACCGCCTCGATCGCGTCGGCCGACGGCGGCGAGGCGCATTCGGCCGAGGCGGTGCGTCACCACATCAAGCAATTGATCGACGGCGAGGCGCCGTCGGCAATCCTGTCCGACGACACGATCGTGGAACGTTTGCGCGCCTCGGGCATTGATATCGCCCGCCGCACCGTTGCGAAGTACCGCGAGGCGATGCGGATACCATCCTCGGTGCAGCGCCGCCGTGACAAACAGAGCATGCTCGGTAATGCCCTTTCGGCCCCTGCCTCCTCGTCCGACCGGTCGCGCGATACAGCCCCCGTTTAGGTTACTTCTTGAGCGTGACCCCATCCGGGTACGGAGCGGGCCATGCGCTCGTTGCGTTCGCGCCAAATCGGGATAGTCTCAATCTTTCCAGGTCGAGCGTCGTCCAGAAAGGGAGGTAACCGGAAGCAAGCATCATGCTCCTGCAAGAGTGATCGAGGCATCCAGCAATTGAGGCATCAAATGACCCTTCGAATCTCGGGAAAGAGCATCAGCATCGGCGAGGCGCTTCGCGCGCGCGTCAGCGAGCGCACCGACGAGGTCCTGCGAAAGTATTTTGATGGCAACTATTCGGGTCACATCACGCTGAGCAAGGATGGCTTCGGCTTCCGAACCGATTGCGCGCTGCATCTGGATTCCGGCATTACGCTGGAAGCCGAATCCAATGCCACCGACGCCTATGCCAGCGCCGACGCCGCGCTCTTGATGATCGAGAAGCGTCTGCGCCGCTACAAGAGCCGGCTCAAGGATCGTTCCGCCCGCAAGACCTACGCCGCGACTGCCGCGCTTGCCGAATTGAACGGCGTCGGGCTCGACGCGCCGAGCTACGTCATCGAGGCGCCCGAGAACGAGGACGAGGTCACCGAATACAGCCCGGTGATCATTGCCGAGGCAACCACCGCGTTGAAGCGGCTGTCGGTCAGCGAAGCCGTGATGGAGCTCGATCTGACCGGCGCCTCCTGCCTGGTGTTCCAGCATGGCGGCAGCGGCCGGTTGAACATCATTTACCGCCGTACGGATGGCAATGTCGGCTGGGTCGATCCGCCGGCGGTGAGCCCTTGAGGATAGTTGGCAGATGGCATTGACGTCCGAAGCCAGCCCTGCTTATGGTCCGCCGCCTCCAGGAACAAGGGGGGCGGAACAGGGTTCGCAGGTGTTGGCACCGCCGATACGTTGGAGTAGAAGCCCTGCCAACCGGACCCGGGCTAAGCCCGCATCCCACCTCATCTTCTTGACGCCGCCGCTGTAAAGCCTATTTCGCAACCTGACGGTCATTCACCTCGGAACGTCCCAATGCCGATTACCGATCTGGTCGCACCCGAGGCGATTCTCCCGGCTTTGAAAGTCATCAGCAAGAAGCAGGCGCTGCAGGAACTCGCTGCGCGTGCCTCCGCTCTGACCGGGCAGAATGAGCGCGCCATCTTCGAGGTGCTGCTGCAGCGCGAGAAGCTCGGCACCACGGCGGTCGGCTATGGCGTCGCCATTCCGCACGGCAAGCTGCCCAAGCTGGAGAAGCTGTTCGGCTTCTTCGCCCGCCTCGAGCGCCCGATCGATTTCGAGGCGATGGACGGACAGCCGGTCGACCTGATCTTCCTGCTGCTGGCACCGGAAGGCGCCGGCGCCGACCATCTCAAGGCGCTGGCGCGGATCGCCCGCCTGCTGCGCGACCAGGACGTCGCCAAGAAGCTGCGTGCCTCGCGCGATGCGCAGGCGATCTACTCCGTGCTCGCGCTGCCGCCGGCGAGCGCGGCTTAATCATCCGAATTCGCGAATTCGTCTTCGCGCAACTGTCACCAAGACATAGACTGCGCGCCACGCGGTGGCGCACATCAATGCGCGATCGTTTCAATCTCCGTTGCCCGGATGGAGCGAAACGCAATCCGGGGAAATCTCGCAACTGGCGCGAATCCCGGATTTCGCTGCGCTTCATCCGGGCTACGAAGCTCCATCCGGGCTACGAAGCTGCACTTCGCGATTCTCTCAACAGATCGTCGGCAGCAGACGGCGGACCTCGTCGAGCAGATCGGGCACGGCCTTCTCGTCATTGGCGAGATGCCGGAGCAGCGCGCTCTGGAACAGGCCGTCGAACAGCGCATAAAGCGCCGCCGGCGACGATGCCGGCCGCTTGTTGCCGAGCTCGGCGTAGCGCGTGGCGATACGCCAGATCATCGCTTCCAGGCTCTTGTCGATCTCGAGCACGTCCTTGCGGAACGCCGGCTCGAACATCGCCTGCGAGCGCAGATCGTACCAGAGCCGATGCATGCGCGCTTCGTTCTCGAGCGTGGCCGCGAGCTTGGCGAGGAAGCCTTCGGTCAATTCGTCGCGGCTGCGTGCTGTCGTCACCACCTCGTCATAGCGCGTCACGCATTTCGCCTTGTAGTGACGGACGCAGCAGCAGATCAGGTCGAGCTTGTCGCTGAAGTAGTAGTGAAACACGCCGTGCGTGAATGCGGAGTTCTGCGCGATCTCGCGCAGGCTGGTGCGCGCGAAGCCGAGTTCGCCAAGCGTTTCCAGCGCGGCCTCTGCGAGCTCGACGCGCCGCGCGTTGAACTTCTCGTCGCGCAACGCCTCGGCCGCCACAGCCACGCGTTGGGCCGCCCCTGTCGCTTGCCGCGCCATTCCGTGCCTTCCCTCTGCTTCTTCCCTCGAGCAACTATACCGCGGCGACCGCGGCGCGCTCCATCTCTTCACAATCATCCTCTTTGACACTTGTCAAATTCAGACTTGACAAGTGTCAAGTTTCTGGATGAGGGTTGGCGCAATAATTTGGACAACCGTCAAGACGGCTGACCAATC
The DNA here is from genome assembly GCF_029952935.1 of Bradyrhizobium sp. Mp19. NCBI lineage: Bacteria > Pseudomonadati > Pseudomonadota > Alphaproteobacteria > Hyphomicrobiales > Nitrobacteraceae > Bradyrhizobium > Bradyrhizobium sp. Mp19. The sequence goes on from NZ_JASAUT010000022.1 coordinate 78,817, forward strand.
GAGAAATAGGAGGAGATGCACCGCCGGGCGCGCCAACGCTGCGCCCCGCTGACGCCGGCCGCCACCACCAGTGCACCCAGAATGCGCAGACCGCCGTCCCATGCTGCCGCGGCCAACGGCACGCCGATCAAATCACCAAGCAAAGGGAGGACTAAGTGATGAGTGGGAAGAGCCTTGAAGGCAGGAAAGCCCTGGTCACCGGCGGCGCCCGGGGGATTGGCGCGGCGATCGCGCAGGCATTGGCGCGGTCCGGCGCCGCGGTCATGATCGGCGATATTCTCGACGACACCGGCAAGGCCAGCGCCGCCGAGATCGCCAAGGCCGGGGTGAAGACCGGCTTCGTCAAGCTCGACGTCACTGACGATGGGCAATGGGAACGGGCCGCCGCAGCGACGGTCGAAACCCTCGGCGGCTTCGACATCCTGATCAACAATGCCGGCATCGAGATCACCTCGCTGGTTGCCGACATCAAGGCCGAGGACGCGCGCCGCATGTGCGACGTCAACATCGTCGGCACCGTGCTCGGCATGAAGCACGCCTTCCGCGCGATGCGGCCGGGCGGCGCCGCGGGCAAGGGCGGCGCGGTCGTCAACATCGCTTCGGTGGCGGCGACGATCGCGTTTCCGAGCATCGCGGTCTATTCCGGCACCAAATCCGCGGTCGACCGCATGACGCGCGTCGGCGCGATGGAAGCCGGCAAGCTCGGCTACGGCGTGCGCGTCAACTGCATCTATCCCGGCCTGATCCCGACCGACATGGGTCTGCAGCTCGCTAATGACATCGTGAAGATCGGTCTCGCGCCCGACGTCAACGCCGCGGTCGGTTCGGTGGTGGAGCAGACGCCGCTCGGCAAGCTCGCGGAGGTCTCCGACATCGCCGACGCCGCCGTGTTCCTGTGCTCGAACGATGCGCGCTTCATCACCGGCATCGGCCTGCCCGTCGATGGCGGCATGGGCATGTAGCAACAACGCCGACAATAAGCATTTCGGAGGATCGCAATGAGCGAGAAGAAGCCCGTCATCGTCTATGGCGCTTCCGGCTATACCGGCCGGCTGGTCTGCGAATATCTGCGCGAGTACAACATTCCCTTCATCGCCGCCGGCCGCAGCGCCGAGAAGCTCGACGCCGCGATGAAGTCGAACGTGGCCGGCATCGAGACCGCCGACTACGAGGTCGTGTCGGTGCCGCACACCGTGGCCGCGCTGACTGAATTGTTCAAGGGCGCCTCGGTGGTGCTCAACACCGTGGGCCCCTTCGCCAAGTTCGGCGGCGAGGTGGTGCAGGCCTGCCTGGCTGCCAGGTGCCACTACACCGACACGACCGGCGAGCAGGACTGGCTGATCACGCTCGAGCACGAGTTTGGTACGAAATTCGCCAATGCCGGCCTGTTGCTGGCGCCGGGCATCGCGCAGATGTACACCACCGGCGAGATTGCCGCGCAGCTGTGCCTTGAGACGCCCGGCCTCGACACGCTCGATATCGCCGTGTTCTGGGGCGGGAGCCCGACCATCGCCTCGACGCAGACCATCCTGGTCAACGCCGCGATGGCCAAGGCGTACTACCTGGAGCAGAACAAGTACGTCGAGCATCAGCCCGATGCCGGCCTCTACAACCTCGCCATCCCCGGCCAGCACGAGCTGGCGCTGGCGCTGCCCTGGGGCGGCACCTCGCACCCGGTGTGGTTCAAGCAGGATCCGCGCGTCGCCAACGTGAAGGTGCTGGGCGGCGTGTTCAATCGTGCGCTCATGCTGGGCGTGCCGCAGATCGTCGCCGCCGCGCTGGAGGCGACCAAGGACATGAAGCCCGACGAGCGCTACGCCGCGCTGGCGCAGACCGCTGCCGGCGTGATGAACACCATGCCGCCGCGCGAGAATCCGCGCGTCAACAAGTCGCTGGATTCGGTGTATGCTTCCGGCCCGCTGGGGCGCGCGCACTGCGTCATCTACGGCAACAGCAACTACAAGCAAACCGGCATGCTGCAGGCCTATGCTGCCGCGCACCTGCTGCAGCAGCCGCCCAAGCGGGTGGGTTTCGCCTCCGGCTGCCAGGCGTTCGGCCATCGCGAGCTGCTCGGGCAATTGCGCAGTTTTGGGCTGGTCGGCAAGCCGGTCCTGACCGTGCATGATTGAGCTTGAGCCCCGCTCGGATCGGGGCTCAACACTCCGCTCCCTGAAGCGTTTTCGTCTTGCTCGAAAACGCTCCTCCCGCGGGTGACGCGTAGCGCGTCACCCGCCTCTTGCGCGAGACCTGTCATGCGCTTCATCGATTATCTCGACAAGGGTACCTCGCTCGGCGCCGACGCGCCGTGTCTCACCATGGACGGGCGAAACCTCAGTTACGGCGACGTGCAGCGGCTGAGCTACCGGATCGCGCGCGGGCTCGAGCAGTCAGGCATCGCTCCCGGCGAGAAGGTCGCGATCCTGTCCGGCAACGATCCGCTTGCTTTCGCCTGCGTGTTCGGCATCTCGCGTGCGGCTGCTGTGTGGTGCCCGATCAATCCGCGTAACGAGGCGGCCGAGAACAAGTTCATTCTCGACCAGTTCGACTGCAGCCTGCTGTTGTTTCATTCGAGCTTTGCGCCGATGGTCGAGGCGGTCCGGCAGGACCTGCCCAAGCTGCGCGCGCTGGTCTGTCTCGACGCCGAGTTGCCATTCGCGCCGTCGTTCGAGCGCTGGCTCGGCGGGCTCGCCGATGAAGTCTATCAGCGCGCCACGATCGACGATCTCGCGATGATCCCGGGCACCGGCGGCACCACCGGCAAGCCGAAGGGCGTGATGCTGTCGGGACGCAACATCGAGGCGATGACCGCGCTGACCCTGATGGGTTACCCGTTCAAGGGCCGCCCGATTTATCTCGCGCTGGCGCCGCTGACGCATGCCGCCGGCGTGCTCTGTTTTCCGATCATGACGCTGGGCGGCCGCGTCGTGATCATGCACCACCCTGACATCGGCGAGTTCCTGGCGCTGATCGAGCGTTATCGCGTCACCCACACCTTCCTGCCGCCGACCGTGATCTACATGCTGCTCGATCATCCCGGACTCGATGCGGCCGATCGCAGCTCGCTGCAATGTTTCTGGTACGGCGCGGCACCGATCTCGGCGACGCGGCTCGCCGAAGCCCTGAAGCGGATCGGGCCGATGGCGCAGCTGTTCGGCCAGACCGAGGCGCCGATGATGATCTCGATGATGCCGCCCGCCGATCACTACAATCCGGACGGCACCATCGCGATGGAGCGACTCTCGTCGGCCGGGCGGATCGGCCCGCTGGTGCAGGCCGGCGTCATGGATGGCGACGGCAAGCTGTTGCCGGCGGGATCGCGCGGCGAGATCGTGGTGCGCGGCTCGCTGGTCATGGAAGGCTACTACAAGAACCCGGAGGCCACGCGCGAGGCTTCGGCGCATGGCTGGCACCACACCGGCGATATCGGCTACGTCGACGGCGACGGCTACCTGTACATCGTCGATCGCGCCAAGGACATGATCATCACCGGCGGCTTCAACGTGTGCTCGATCGAGGTCGAGAACGCGTTGCGTGCCCACGAGGCGGTGCAGGATTGCGCCGTCATCGGATTGCCCGACGACAAATGGGGCGAGCGGATCGTCGCCGTGGTGCAGCCGCGCGCCGGCCACACCGTCGATGCGTCAGCGCTCGCCGCCTTCGTCAAGCAGCAGATCGGCAGCATCAAGACGCCGAAGCAGATCGAGGTCTGGGACGATCTTCCGCGTTCCAAGGTCGGCAAGGTGCTGAAGCCGGACATCCGCGCGCGGCTGGTGCAACGGTTCTGATCCACTTCGCTCGAAAGTGCTTTGTCCCGAACGTGTATTGACAACCAGCCGATGACGCCGGAAGACGGACGCGCGCAACATTGCGTGCGCGAACCAAGGGATGACTGATGTCCCGCGATTTTCGCCTTGATCGCGTTCCCGTCGACGTTCTCGCTTACGAGCTCGCCGAGGAGAGGGCGAGTGCGCTCGGCCGCATGGGCCGCGCGCTGGAACAGGCGCTCGCCAGGCTGCGCGAGTTCGATGCCGCCCATCCGCGCGATGAAGTATCGACGTCCACACAACAAGCACGGCGCCTCCTGGTGCGGGAGGCCGGCCATGTGCTCTGGATGTTCGTGGTGCAGCGGGAGGCCTGCGGGCTGCGCAACAACCGCATGCTGATGCGCGACTACAACGTGCCCGGCGAGGTGCAGCTCAGCATGGGCCCGCTGCTCGCCACGTCGACCACATCGCCATAAAAAATGCGCGGGCCGCCTCGGTGACGAGGCAGGCCCGCGCATTGAATTCGCGGATGCTGAATTCAGCCGTAGATTTGCGTCAGTGGACGCTGACGGCCTGCAACTCGTTGCTCCATGCGTTCGCGACTGCGGCTTCGCGGCTGTCGGTCAGCATGATCGGCGTGCCGTCGGCGGCGTGCAGTGCGAACAGTTTGAGGCCCGGCGCGATCTTCGGCGCCTGCGGAAAGAGATCTGGCACGTCCTCGGAGCGGACCTGCTTCACATAGGCGATATGACCTTCACCCAGATGGGCCAGCGCTTCCGGCGTGACGCTCTCGGATTCGATGGTGGTGGTACTCAGTTCACTCATGGTCTCGACTCCTCAGTCAGATAAGCGGTCGAGTCCGCTCGTTGTTTCTATTATTCGTGCTCACTGATAGCGATTGTCTTAATGACCCGTTCAGGTTCCGGCCTGGCTAGGTCAATCGACAACAACCCGTTCTTCAGATCCGCGCCCAGCACCTGCATCCCCTCCGCCAGCACGAAGGTGCGCTGGAAGTGGCGCGCGGCGATGCCGCGATGGATGTATTGCCGAGCCTTGTCGTCCTGCTGGCGGCCGCGGATGACGAGCTGATTTTCCTCAATAGTTACATCGAGTTGGTCACGGGTGAAGCCCGCCACCGCTAGCGTGATGCGCAGCCGTTCAGGCTGCCCGTTGGTACGGTCGCACCGCTCGATGTTGTACGGAGGATAGCCGTCGGCGCCCTTCACGACGCGATCGAGCGCACGCTCGATCTCGTCGAATCCCAGAAGGAACGGACTGGACAACGATGGAACACGAGACATTACAAAGTCCTCTCGAAGCGACTTTGAGGGGCCCTTGCGGCGCCCCATGCAACCGGTGGGCCGTCTGGCCTCCGGTCAGTGAGGGATATGGGGGCGATCTGGATAGCGTTCAAGCAGCCCCGAAACCAGCCTAAACGCCCGCAACATGGGGGTAAATTCTTCCCGATCGGTTACTCCCCGACGCGCTTGCGGCCGTCGGCGGTAAAAAGATGCAGCTTGTCGCGGGGGGCGACGGCCCGGATCCGCTCGCCGATGGCGGGACCCGAGACGCCGGGAACCCGGACGATCACCTCGCCCGGCGGCAGCTCGCCCGGATTGGCGGCAACGCCCTGCTCCTCGCGCTGGCGGCTGCCATAGACGAAGGTCTCGGCGCCGACATGCTCGATCGCCTCGACGGTGAGGCCAAGCGCGACGCCGCCGGATCCGGTCTCGCTCGAGATCACGAAATCCTCCGGCCGGATCCCGACAATGCCCGCGCCGTCGGCGCCCGTGATCTGGGACTTCAGCTCGTCCGCGCGCAGCGGCATCAGGTTCATCGGCGGGGCGCCGATGAAGGAGGCGACGAAGGTGGTCGCCGGCTTCTGGTAGATGTCCAGCGGATTACCGACCTGCTCGACCTGGCCGCCGTTCATGACGACGAGAATGTCGGCGAGCGTCATCGCCTCGAGCTGGTCGTGGGTGACGTAGATCGACGTGGTGTTGAGCCGGCGCTGCAGTTTGCGGATCTCGACCCGCATCGCGATGCGCAACTTGGCGTCGAGGTTCGACAGCGGTTCGTCGAACAGGAACACTTTCGGCTGGCGCACGATGGCGCGGCCCATCGCGACGCGTTGGCGCTGGCCGCCGGAAAGCTGGCGCGGCTTGCGCTCCAGCATCGGCGAGAGCTCGAGGACGCGCGCGGCTTCCTCGACGCGGGTCTTGATCTCGGCCTCGGCCATGCCGCGGTTGCGCAGGCCGTAGGCCATGTTGTTGTAGACGCTCATATGCGGATAGAGCGCGTAGTTCTGGAACACCATCGCGATGTCGCGATCGGCGGGCTCGACCTGGTTGACGACGCGGCCGCCGATGTCGATCTCGCCGCCGGTGATGGTCTCGAGCCCCGCGACCATGCGCAGCAGCGTGGACTTGCCGCAGCCGGATGGGCCGACCAGCACGCAGAACTGGCCGTCGCCGACATCGACATCGACGCCCTTGATGGCCTCGAAGCCGCCGGGATAGGTCTTGCGGACGCTGCGCAGCGTGACGTTAGCCATGGATTATTTTTCCGTCTCCACCAATCCGCGCACGAACAGTTTCTGCATCACGACGACGACGAACACCGGCGGCAGCATCGCGAGCAGCGCGGTCGCCATCACGATCGGCCATTCGGTCAGCGCATCGGTCGTCGTGATCATCTTGCGGATTCCGACCTGGATGGTCTGCATGTCGTCGCGCGTCGTGATCAGAAGCGGCCAAAGATACTGATTCCAGCCGAGGATGAAGAGGATCACGAACAGCGCGGCCATGTTGGTGCGCGACAGCGGCAACAGCGTATCCCAGAAGAAGCGGAACGGGCCCGCGCCATCGATCCGCGAAGCCTCCAGCAATTCATCCGGCACTGTCATGAAGAACTGGCGGAACAGCAGCGTCGCGGTGGCTGACGCAATCAGCGGCAGCGAGAGGCCGGCATAGCTGTCGAGCAGATGCAGATCGGCGACGATCTTGTAGGTCGGATAGATGCGCACCTCGACCGGCAGCATCAAGGTGATGAAGATGATCCAGAAGATCGCCATCCGGAACGGAAAGCGGAAATACACGATCGCATAGGCCGAGATGATCGAGATCGCGATTTTGCCGACCGCGATCAGCAGCGCCATGATCAGCGAGTTCAGCATCATGTTGAGCACCGGCTCGCGGGTCGAGCCGCTCGTGCCGACAAACAGCGTCTGGTAGTAGGTCTCGAGGAAATGGCCGCCGGGCAGCAGCGACATCTGGCCGTTGGCGATGACGGCGTTGTCCTGGGTCGAGGCGACCAGCGCGAGATAGACCGGGAAGGCGACGATCGCGATCCCGATCCACAGGATGGCGTGAGCCAGATAGCGCTGGAAGCCCTCCTCCTCGACCATCAGTAGGTCACCTTGCGTTCGACGAAGCGGAACTGGATCGCCGTCAGCATGACGACGATGACCATCAGGATGACCGACTGCGCCGCCGACGAGCCGAGATTGCCGCCGAGCAGACCGTCCGTATAGACCTTGTAGACCAGCGTCTCGGTCGCCTTGCCGGGACCGCCGCGGGTCATGGTGTCGATGATGCCGAAAGTGTCGAAGAAGGCGTAGACGATGTTGATGACCAAGAGGAAGAAGATGGTCGGCGACAGCAGCGGGAAGATCACGGTCCAGAACCGCCGCATCGGACGGGCGCCGTCGATCGCGGCGGCCTCGATCACGCTTTTCGGGATGCTCTGCAGCCCGGCGAGGAAGAACAGGAAATTGTAGGAGATCTGCTTCCAGGCCGCGGCGAGGATGATCAGGGCTGCCGCCTGGTTGCCGTCGAGCAGCGGATTCCAGTCGATGCCCATGCCGCGCAGATAGCGCGACAGCACGCCGAGCGAGGGGTGCAGCATGAACACCCAGAGCACGCCGACCACCGGCGGGGCCACCGCATAGGGCCAGATCAGCAGCGTGCGATACAGCGTCGAGCCGCGTAGCGGCCTGTCGGCCATGACCGCGAGCAGCAGCGCGAAGGACAGCGAGGAGACCGCGATCGCGAACGAGAACACGAAGGTTCGGACGATCGCCGAGAAATAGGCCGGCTCCTTGAACAGATCGAGATAGTTCTCGAACCAGACGAAGCTGGTGGAGAGACCGAAAGCGTCCTGCAGCAGAAAGGATTGGATCACCGCCTGCACGGCCGGCCAGTAGAAAAAGATCAGGACGATCGCGAGCTGCGGGGCAACCAGCGCGTAAGGCAACAGCTTTGACTGGAAAATCGCTTGCTTTTGCATGGGCTCGGAGGAAGGGCAGGCCGCGGATGCGGCCTGCCGGTTGATGGCCCTAAAGCGCGATGAGATGAGGTTGGATCGTCATCGCGCTTTAGCTTGTCGTCTGGGCATGATCTTTTCGGAAAGCCGCTTCGCGCTTTTCCCGATCATGCTCGAAGGCATCATGTCAGCGGACGGCGGTCTTTTCAAACTGCCGCAGCATCTGGTTGCCGCGTTCGACGGCGGCGTCCAGCGCTTGCTTGGCGGTCTTCTTGCCGGCCAGCGCCTGCTCGATCTCCTCCGACCACATGTCGCGCAGCTGCACCATGTTGCCGAGGCGCAGGCCGCGGGAATTCGCGGTCGGCTCCTTGTTGGTGAGCTCGAGCAGCGGGGTCTCGAGATAGGGCTGGTCCTTGTAGAAGCCCTCTTCCTTGGCCTTGGCGTAGGCTGCCTTGGTGATCGGCAGATAGCCCGAGGCCTTGTGGATCCAGATTTGGCGGTCGGTGTCCGAGAGGAAGGTCAGGAACTTGGCCACGCCCTTGTATTCCTCGGCCGACTTGCCGCCCATCACCCAGAGCGAGGCGCCGCCGATGATCGAGTTCTGCGGCGCGCCCTTGGCGTCGGGATAATACGGCATCGGCGCGGCGGTGAAGTTGAACTTGGCCTGCGCCTTGACGTTGCCGAAGAAGGCCGACGAGGTCAGGTAGATCGGGCATTCGCCCGAGGTGAAGCGGCCTTCGCCGGTGTTGGTGCGGCCGGCATAGTCGTAGGTCTTGTCCTTCTGCAGCTCGACCAGGTTCTCAAGATGCTTGACCTGCAGCGGGCCGTTGAACTCGAGCACGGTGTCGAAGCCGTCGAGGCCGTTGGCCTTGCTGGCGAGCGGCACATTGTGCCAGGCCGAGAGCTGTTCGAGATTGACCCAGGTGACCCACGAGCCGGAGAAGCCGCAGGTGGCGTAGCCGGCCGCCTTCAGCTTCTTGGCGTCGTCGAACACTTGCGGCCAGGTCTTCGGAATCTCTGCGATGTTGGCCTTCTTCAGCGCATCGAGATTGATCCACATCACCGTCGACGACGAGTTGAAGGGGAACGACAGCATCTCGCCCTTGGAGGTCGAGTAGTAGCCGGTGATCGCGGGCAGATAGACGCTCGGATCGAACTTCTCGCCGGCGTCGGCCATCAGCTTGTAGACCGGTTTGACGGCGCCGGTGGCGGCCATCATCGTCGCGGTGCCGACCTCGAACACCTGCATGATATGCGGCGCGTTGCCGGCGCGGAACGCGGCGATGCCGGCGTTCATGGTGTCGGCGTAGCCGCCCTTGTAGGTCGGGATCACTTTGTAGTCGGATTGCGAGGCGTTGAAGTCGTTGGCCAGCTTGACGATGACGTCGTTGTTGGCGCCGGTCATCGCGTGCCACCATTGGATCTCGGTCACCGCAAACGCGGGCGACGCGAATGCAAGCGCGGCAGCGGCTGCCGCGGCAGCGCCTAGTCGTCGAAAGAACATCAAAACCCCTCCCAATTGGAACGTCATCTTTCGTTGCGCGCGTTATCAGCGCCGGATGACGTTCAAATGACCGTATAAACGAAAGTCATGGTAGGGGGGAAGCCGAAGCGAAGGGAAGCGGTAAAAAAGGCGAAGACCGCAGCCGGCGTGCGGTGCAGCGCCAAACGCGACGTTGCACCGCAGGGTCCGATAGTTTCTCGGCGCAACGGACTGCGCATCACCTCGCCCCGTGTGCGGGGAGAGGCGCAGGCCGCCTTCGGCGGCCGTTCTCAAGAACGCCGAAGCAGAGCTTCGGCTATGACGCATCGTTAAATGCGTTCCGGGTGAGGGGAACTCTCCGCAATCACAGCTATCACCGTATCCGCGGAGACGGCCCCTCACCCCAACCCTCTAAGAGCAAGCTTCGCTTGTCTCGACCTCGTAAGAACGGGGGCGAGCGCACCGCCGTCGCGGTCGCTATTCGACGTAAGTCTCATCACGCCTTTAGCGCTTGCGCTGGGGGCCGCAGACCACGCCCTTTTCAACCAGGCCGTTGATCTCGTCCCTGGAGTAGCCGAACTCGCCGAGCACTTCCGCGGCGTGCTGGCTGAACTTCGGCGGCGTGCGGCGCAGGTTCGGCTTGGTGCGTTCGAGGCGGATCGGCGAGGCGACGCCCTTGTACCAATCCTTCTCGATGACGTCGCCGCGATGAATGGTGTGCGGGTTGGTCAGGGCCTGGTCGATCTTCTGCACCGGGCCGGCCGGCAGGCCGGCGGCGAGCAGCCGGTTGCACAGCGGCTCGGCCTCGTGCTGGCTGAACACCGCGGCCAGCTCGAGGCGGAGCGCATCGCGGTTGGCGATGCGGTCCTTGTTGCGGGCAAAGCGTGGATCGGTGCCGAGCTCGGGCTTGCCGATCTCCTTGGCGAGCTTGCGGAAGGTGCCGTCATTGCCGACGCCGATGAAGATGTTGTCGGTCTTGGTCGGGAAGATCGCGTACGGCACGAGGTTGGGATGCTCGTTGCCGGTTAGCGACGGCGGCTTGCCATGCATGAAATAGTTTGCGGTGTGCGGATGCATGATCGCGAGCCCGGTCTCGTACAGCGTCGTCTCGATGAACTGGCCGAGCCCCGAGCGCTGCCGCTCCGACAGCGCCATCAGGATGCCGATCGCGGCGTAGAGCCCGGTGGTGATGTCGACCAGCGGCACGCCGATCCGCATCGGGCCGCTCTCCGGCGAGCCGGTCGCCGCGATCATGCCGGTCATCGCCTGGATGATCGCGTCATAGCCGGGATTGCCGCCGCGCGGGCCGTCGGCGCCGAAGCCGGAGATCCGGCAATGCACGAGGCGCGGAAACTTCGCGCGCAGCACGTCGTTGCCGATGCCCCATTTGTCGAGCGTGCCCGGCTTGAAATTCTCGATCAGCACGTCGGCGGTCTCGAGCATCCTCATCAGCACCGCGCGTCCGCCCTCGGAAGCGAGGTCGAGGCCGATCGAGCGCTTGTTGCGGTTGATGCCGACGAAATAGGCCGCGTCCTCGTCATGGAAGGGAGGACCCCAGTCGCGCACCTCGTCGCCGGCGGGCGGCTCGACCTTGATCACGTCGGCGCCGTGGTCGGCGAGAATCTGGGTGCAATACGGACCGCCGAGCACGCGCGTCAGATCGATCACGCGCAGGCCGGTCATCGCGCCCGTGGCCGCTGGGGTATTCATGGAAACAACCTTCGCTCAGTTGGGATCAGATAACGAGGGTCCCAGAGCTAACGGTCTTCAGCCGGGGCAGCAATGCTTCCGTCGGCGCAGGCCCATGCAGCAGGCGGCGCATGCGTTCGCCAAGCGAACCAGCCGCTGAAAGAGCAATGGTCCGCCACGTGTCGCGGCGGACCATTGCGTGATGTGGAATTAGACGACGCTCAGCTTGACGTCGACATTGCCGCGGGTCGCGTTGGAATAGGGGCACACATGGTGGGCCTTCTCGACCAGCGCTTCGGCGTCGGCGCGGGAAAGGCCGGGCAGCGAGACCGCGAGCTCGACGGCGAGGCCGAAGCCGCCTTCCGAGCGCGGGCCGATGCCGACCGTCGAGGTCACCGAGGCGTCGGCGGGAACCTTGGGGCCACCCTGCGAGGCCACGAACTTCATCGCGCCGATGAAGCAAGCGGCATAGCCGGCCGCGAACAGCTGCTCCGGATTGTTGCCGGCACCGCCGCCGCCACCGAGCTCCTTCGGGGTCGTGAGCTTGACGTCGAGCGCGCCGTCGAGCGTTGCCGCATGGCCGTCGCGGCCGCCGGTTGCCTTGGCGCTGGTCTTGTAGAGCACGTTCACAGACATCGTGGTCTCCCTTGGTGGGTGTGGACTTGAATTCGACGACGCATGTATTGCACGCAAATAGATTGTGCACAATATAAAATATGCGGCCTCACATTTAATTGTTCGCAATTGAATCCGCGGTCCCGAGAGCCCAGAATGACCCGGAAACGAGATGGATTCGATGGGAATCATGGCCAGGAAACCGACGGCGGCGGATCAGGCGCTGCGGCTCGATAACCAGATCTGCTTTGCGGTCTATTCGACGGCGCACGCCTTCAACCGCGTCTACAAGCCGCTGCTCGACCGGCTCGGGCTGACCTATCCGCAGTATCTCGCGATGCTGGCGCTGTGGGAGCGCGACGACGTGGCGGTGAAGGACCTCGGCGAGCGCCTGTTCCTGGATTCCGGCACGCTGACGCCGCTCTTGAAGCGGCTCGAGGCGGCCGAGTTGATCAAGCGGACCCGCAGCACCGCGGACGAGCGGGTGGTGCTGATCGCGCTAACGCCGCAGGGCCACGCGCTGCGCGAAAAGGCCAAGGCCGTGCCGCAGTCGATCCTCGCGGCCTCGGACTGCACCGTCGGCGAACTGATGGCGATGAAGGACGAGATCGTCGCGCTGCGCGACCGGCTGAATGCAGTGCTGGGGGAGTAGGGGCGGGCGGTTAGAGGCGCTTCTTGGCGAAGGCGCGGCCGGAGGCCGACTTCAGATATTTTTCAAAAGCGACGGCCTGCTTCTCGTCGCTGAAGGCGACGTAAGTCTTGAGCCGCCAAGGTCGATACTTCGATGTATGAGGCACCTCGCCAGCATTGTGCTTAGCCAGCCTCGCTCGCAGATCGTCGGTGAGCCCGACATAGAAGTGCAGGCCATCCAGGCTTTCGAGAATGTAGACGTATTTCATCCAGCCCCCAACGGGTCGATGGGGTGGATGCTAACGCATTCGGATATCGGTGAGAGCCCGGCTTCGCCCTTCGGGCTACGCCGCGGCAGCCTTCGCTCACTTCGCTACGATGGATTTTCCGGGCTTGCCGAGCCGTAGCTCGCGAAGCGAGCGAAGGCTGGTGGAGCCAGGCGGGATCGAACCGCCGACCTCTTGCATGCCATGCAAGCGCTCTCCCAGCTGAGCTATGGCCCCTTATCCAGTAGGGATGATCCTGGGGGATCAATCCCGGCCCGCGCGGCCTACACGACTCGCGCGGCAGCACCGTTGATCATAGATCGGCGCCGATCTCAAGTCTCTTCGTCGCCGCCGACGTCACCAATAATGTCGGTGACGTCCTCATCGCCCTCTTCCTCGTCGGCGATGAAGGTCGAATCGTCGTCGTCATCGTCGTCGATGGTCTCATCGACTTCGATATCGTCCTCGGATTCGGGAACCTGGGCCTTGACTTTCCCGGTGTTCTCCTCGGCATCGGCCTCCTCGAGCGAGACCATCTCTTCGGCCTCGGCGGGCTCCGGCATGTCGGCTGCGGTCGCGGGCGAAGTGACGGTCGCGCCACGGCCCCGCGGCGGGGCGACCGGCGCGATCGGCACGACTTCGCCGGTATAGGGCGAGATCACCGGATTCTTGTTGAGGTCGTAGAACTTCTTGCCCGTGGTCGGGCAAATGCGCTTGGTTCCGAGCTCGGACTTGGCCACGTGGTAATCCCAGAATTTTCCTGAAAAACGGAGCTTCACTTGGCTAGTTGAGAGGCTGCTGTCAATAGCGGTTTGCGCGCAAGTGACGGGCGCGTGACGTGGTGTTGCCTATGTGATACCTGCCGCGGCGCGAGAGGACACAATCTTGGCCCAATCTGACACCCCGACCCCGCTGGAATCGCGCGCGTGCGGCCCCCTGGCCGGCACGGTCCGCGTTCCCGGCGACAAATCGATTTCCCACCGTGCGCTGATCCTGGGGGCGCTTTCGGTCGGCGAAACCCGCATTTCCGGCCTTCTGGAGGGCGAGGACGTCCTCAATACCGCCAAATCCATGCGCGCGCTGGGCGCGAAAGTGGAGCGGACGGCGCCGTTTACCTGGTCGGTCGCGGGCGTCGGCGTCGGCGGCTTCGCCCAGCCTGCCGCGCCGCTCGATTTCGGCAATTCCGGCACCGGCTGCCGGCTGGTGATGGGCGCGGTGGCCGGCTGCCCGATCGCCGCCATTTTCGACGGCGACGCCTCGCTCCGCTCGCGGCCGATGCGCCGCATCCTCGACCCGCTGGAGCTGATGGGCGCCCGAACCAGCGACATAAGGGAGGGCGGCCGGCTGCCGCTCACCCTGCACGGCGCCCGCTATCCGGTGCCGATCGTCTACAAGACGCCGGTCGCCTCGGCCCAGATCAAGTCCGCGGTGCTGCTGGCGGGGCTCTCCGCGCCCGGCATCACCACAGTGATCGAGCAGGAGGCGAGCCGCGACCACACCGAGCTGATGCTGAAGCATTTCGGTGCCGAGATCTCCTCCGAGAAGGAAGGCAGCCACGGCAGGCGAATCTCGCTGAACGGCGAGCCGGAGCTGCGCGGCGCCAACGTCGTGGTGCCCGCCGATCCGTCCTCCGCGTCGTTCCCGATCGTGGCCGCACTGATCGTCGATGGCTCCGATGTCGTGTTCTCCGACGTGATGACCAATCCGCTGCGCACCGGCCTGTTCACCACGCTGCGCGAGATGGGCGCCTCGATCGAGGAGAGCGATGTGCGCGGCGATGCCGGCGAGCCGATGGCGCAGCTGCGGGTGCGGGCCTCGAAGCTGAAGGGCGTCGAGGTGCCGCCGGAGCGCGCGCCGTCGATGATCGACGAATATCTGGTGCTGGCGGTTGCAGCCGCCTTCGCCGAGGGCACCACGATCATGCGCGGCCTGCAGGAGCTGCGCGTCAAGGAATCCGACCGCCTTGAAGCCACCGCCGACATGCTGCGGGTCAACGGCGTCAAGGTCGAGGTGTCCGGCGACGATCTGATCGTCGAGGGCCGCGGCCATGTTCCAGGCGGCGGTCTTGTTGCCACCCATATGGATCACCGCATCGCGATGTCGGCGCTGGTGATGGGCTGCGCCTCCGATCGGCCGGTGAAGATCGACGACACCGGCTTCATCGCCACCAGTTTTCCGGATTTCATCCCGATGATGCGCGCGCTCGGAGCTGATTTCGCATGATCATCGCCATCGACGGACCCGCCGCCTCAGGCAAGGGCACGCTCGGCAAGCGGCTCGCCCACCACTACGGCTACCGCCATCTCGACACCGGCGTGATCTACCGCGCGGTGGCCTATGCGATGATGCAAGCCGGTGCCGAGCTCAACAACGAGGTGCTGGCGGTGGCCGCGGCGCTCGAGCTCGACCCCGAAAAGTTCGGCAATCCGATCCTGAAGACCCAGAAGGTCGGCGATGCCGCCTCGGTGGTGTCGGCCATTCCGCAGGTTCGCGAGGTGCTGGTGAACTTTCAGCGCCAGTTCGCCGCCGATCCGCCCGGTGCGGTGCTGGATGGACGCGACATCGGCACTGTGATCTGCCCCGATGCCGACGTGAAGATCTTCGTGGTCGCCGACCCCCGCGTGCGGGCGCGGCGGCGCACGCTGGAGGCGCGCGCCCGCGGCGAGGACGCCGACGAAGAGGCGGTGCTCGCCGACATCCTCAAGCGCGACGAGCGGGACAAGAACCGGGCGATTGCACCCTTGCGGCCGGCTCCGGACGCCCACACGCTGGACAATTCCAATCTCGACATCGAGGCCGGCGTCCGCGCCGCCATCGCCATCGTCGAGGCAGCGCGCGCCAGGCGCTAGAACAGCAGGCATGGCGGGCGGTTTTGGCCCGAAAACCCAGCAAAATTGGGCATTTCCTGCTTGCCGAAAGCAGCCTGCGGGGCTATATCAGCGCCGTTCGGAGCACCGTCGACCATGTCGAGGCCGTGTCCGAGCGGGCCGGCGCCGGGTTTGAACCCTCGCCGCATCTGGAGGAACGCCCGCTCCCAGGTCTTGCAGTCGATATTTTCGTTTCAGGCTCCGGATCTATCAAACGTACCGAACGTGCAGTCTTGCTGCCGGCCCGCTGTTGCACCTCCTGCAATGAGCGGTCGTCAGGGTTTGCGGAACCCTGACACTTCACGCGCGGTGCGCCCATCAACCCGAACTGCCGGCGAGATCCCGCATCTGGAGAACAAATGGTTTCGAATTCTGCGTCTTCCTATACTCCCACCCGCGACGACTTCGCGGCGATGCTTGATGAGTCCTTTGCCGGCGGCAATTTGCAGGAAAGCTCGGTCATCAAGGGCAAGGTGGTTGCAATTGAGAAGGACATGGCCGTCATCGACGTCGGCCTGAAGACCGAAGGTCGCGTTGCGCTGCGCGAATTCGCCGGCCCCGGCCGTGAAAGCGATCTGAAGGTCGGTGACGAAGTCGAGGTGTTCCTCGACCGTATCGAGAATGCGCTCGGCGAAGCCGTGCTGTCGCGCGACAAGGCGCGCCGCGAGGAAAGCTGGGGCAAGCTCGAGAAGGCGTTCCAGAACAACGAAAAGGTCAACGGCGTCATCTTCAACCAGGTCAAGGGCGGCTTCACGGTCGACCTCGACGGTGCGGTGGCCTTCCTGCCGCGCTCGCAGGTCGACATTCGTCCGATCCGCGACGTTGCGCCGCTGATGAACAACTCGCAGCCGTTCCAGATCCTCAAGATGGACCGCCGCCGCGGCAACATCGTGGTGTCGCGCCGCACGGTTCTCGAAGAGACCCGCGCCGAGCAGCGCCAGGAGCTGGTGCAGAACCTCGAAGAGGGTCAGGTGATCGACGGCGTGGTCAAGAACATCACCGATTACGGTGCGTTCGTTGATCTCGGCGGCATCGACGGCCTGCTGCACGTGACCGATATCGCCTGGCGCCGCGTCAACCACCCGACCGAGGTGCTGACCATCGGCCAGACCGTGAAGGTCAAGATCATCAAGATCAACCACGAGACGCACCGCATCTCGCTCGGCATGAAGCAGCTGCTGGATGATCCGTGGCAGGGCATCGAAGCCAAGTACCCGCTGGGTGCCCGCTTCACCGGCCGCGTCACCAACATCACCGACTACGGCGCGTTCGTCGAGCTCGAGCCGGGCATCGAAGGCCTGATCCACGTCTCCGAGATGTCGTGGACCAAGAAGAACATGCACCCCGGCAAGATCGTTTCGACCTCGCAGGAAGTCGAAGTGCAGGTGCTGGAAGTGGATTCGGTCAAGCGCCGCATCTCGCTCGGCCTCAAGCAGACCATGCGCAATCCCTGGGAAGTCTTCGTCGAGAAGTTCCCGGTCGGTTCGGTGGTCGAGGGCGAGGTCAAGAACAAGACCGAGTTCGGTCTGTTCCTGGGTCTCGAGGGCGATGTCGACGGCATGGTCCACCTCTCCGATCTCGACTGGAAGCTTCCGGGCGAGCAGGTCATCGACAACTTCAAGAAGGGCGACATGGTCAAGGCCGTGGTGCTCGATGTCGATGTCGAGAAGGAGCGGATCTCGCTCGGCGTCAAGCAGCTCGAAGGCGACCCCTTCGCCGAGCCGGGCGACGTCAAGAAGGGCGCGGTCGTGACTTGCGAAGTGCTCGAAGTGAAGGAGAGCGGCATCGAGGTCCGGATTTCGGGCACCGAGTTCACCACCTTCATCAAGCGGTCCGAGCTGGCCCGCGACCGCAACGACCAGCGCGCCGAGCGCTTCGCCGTCGGCGAGAAGGTCGATGCCCGCGTCATCCAGTTCGACAAGAAGGCCCGCAAGGTGCAGGTCTCGATCAAGGCGCTCGAAGTCGCCGAAGAGAAGGAAGCCATCGCGCAGTACGGCTCCTCCGACTCGGGTGCGACGCTTGGCGACATCCTCGGCACCGCGCTGAAGAACCGCGGCACCGACAAGTAAGCGTTCGCACGATTTGAGCGAACAATCGGGGCCCCGGCGCAAGCCGGGGCCCTTTTTGTTTGGAGGTATCCGTAGCCCGGATGGAGCGAAGCGAAATCCGGGACTTTCTATCCGTGCTGCTGAAGCCTCCCGCATTACGCTTCGCTCCATCCGGGCTACGGATTTATCTTCTCCTTCCCCCTGAAAGGGGGAAGGTCGGGATGGGGGTCAGCCGCAGGCGATGCTGCTCATGGAGAGAGCAGATCCCCACCCGCTTTGCTCTCGCGAGCAAAGCGACCTCCCCTTTTCAAGGGGAGGTTAGGGCGCAGCCGGGACGAAGCGCACGTGCATCCGGGCTACAGGTACCTCCAAAGACCGGGCCTTGTTTTCTTCATATTGCGTCGCAATTGATGTATTTGGCTAAGCTGATAGTGACGCTGCGACTGCAAAACGCGCAGATTGCGCGCTGACCATTTCTGGAGAGATCGGATGTCGCTGGATTCAGACGTGATCGTCGATCGCCGCCGCATCAGGCGCAAACTGACGTTCTGGCGCGTCGCCGCCGCGGTCATTGCGATCGCGGCCATCGTCGGCGTGGGCGTGGTCGCCGCCGGCGGGCGCGGCACCTTTTCGACATCGAACACCATCGCGCGGGTCAATATCGACGGACTGATCCGCAGCGACCAGGATCGCGTCGAGGCGCTGGAGCGGCTCGGCAAGTCGAGCTATGCGGCTGTTGTCGTGCACATCAATTCGCCCGGCGGCACCACGGCGGGCTCCGAGCAGCTTTACGACTCGCTGATGCAGCTGAAGGCGAAGAAGCCGCTTGTCGTCGTGGTCGAGGGATTGGCCGCCTCGGGCGGCTACATCACGGCGATCGCCTCCGATCATATCGTCGCCCAGCAGACCTCGCTGGTCGGCTCGATCGGCGTGCTGTTCCAGTATCCGAACGTTTCGGAATTGCTCAAGACTGTCGGCGTGAAAATGGAGGAGATCAAATCTTCCCCGCTCAAGGCGGCACCCAACGGCTTCGAGCCGACCAGCCCGGAGGCCCGCGCCGCGATCGACGGTCTCGTCAAGGACTCCTATGCATGGTTCCGTGGATTGGTGAAGCAACGGCGCGGCATGGACGACGCCCTGCTGGAGAAGGTCGCCGACGGTCGCGTTTTCACCGGCCGGCAGGCAGTCGATCTCAAGCTGGTTGATCAGCTGGGAGACGAGAAGACCGCGATCGCCTGGCTGGTTGCGGAGAAGAAGGTCAAAAGCGACCTGCCGGTGCGCAATTACAAGCTCAATCCGCGGTTCGGCGACCTGACCTTCCTGCGCACCGCGGCGTCCGTGACGCTCGATGCGTTCGGTCTTGGCGCGATCGCGCGGCGGATCGAGCAGGGCGGCGTGGCCGAGGCAGTCGACCGGTTCGGGCTTGACGGCATGCTGGCGCTGTGGAGCCCGGCTGGAACCAACTGATCGGCTGCCAAAGGCGTGCTCGTCAGGCTATTCCCGCTTTGCGGGAATCGCCGCATGCCCCAATTGGGCTATTTGTCACGTGATTTCACGACGCTCTAAATCGATTTAGCGTCTTGACAGTGCACGGCATTTTCACGGAAATGGGTTTCCGCAAGAGCCCGGATCCCACTTTCGATGATCAAATCCGAACTTGTTCAGCGTATCGCCGAGCACAACCCGCACCTCTACCAGCGGGATGTCGAGAACATTGTGAATGCGATTCTCGATGAAATCGTCGCGGCGCTGGCTCGTGGCGACCGTGTCGAGCTGCGCGGTTTTGGCGCATTCTCGGTGAAGCACCGTCCGGCGCGCGCCGGCCGCAATCCACGCACCGGCGAGCATGTGCCGGTCGACCAGAAGAGCGTGCCGTTCTTCAAGACCGGCAAGGAAATGCGCGAGCGCCTCAACCGCGACGTAACCGAGGCGGGCGCCGCCAAGGTCGATGCGCCCAAGGCTGATGCTTAAGGTCGACGCCTAAGGCGCGACGTCAGGCGTTGCCGTGTTGCGGGCGATGCGCCCGCATTTGCTCCATCGCTGCGAGAGATGGTCATGCGAAAGTTTTTCACGGCAGTGGTCGTCATTCCGCTCGGACTGATCTTCATCATTTTTGCAGTCGCCAACCGTCACTGGGTGACGGTGTCGTTCGATCCCTTCAATTCGGTGACCCCCACGGTTGCGGTCACACTGCCGCTGTTCGTCGTCATTATCGCCTCCGCGATCCTGGGCGTGATCGCGGGCGGCATCGGAACCTGGTTCAAGCAAGGGCGCTGGCGCCGCGCGGCCCGGCAGCACGAGGCTGACGCCCGCCATGTCCGCGCCGAGCTCGCCGACCTCAGGGCCGCCGCCTCCCGGGACGACGCGCAGCGCCGTCCGGCCCCAGCCCTATCAGGTTTTTACGGGGCCGCCGGGCGAGACAAGCAGGGCGCGACGTTGTAGAACCCGCCCCGTCGGACCGGGATCCACCCCGGTTCCGGCCGCCCGAAAACCCGTTTTGAGACCCGCTTCGAGACCATGCCCCTGCTTGTCAAAATCTGCGGCCTGTCCACGCGCGAGACGCTCGACGTCGCGCTTGAGGGCGGCGCCGACATGGTGGGGTTCGTGTTCTTTCCGCCGTCGCCGCGTCACATCAGCCTTGAGACCGCGCGCGAGCTCGGCAGCCGCGCCAAGGGCCGCGCCGTCAAGGTCGCGCTGACCGTCGATGCCGACGATGCGACGCTTGAGAACATCGTCGAGACGCTGCGGCCGGATATCCTGCAATTGCACGGCAAGGAGACCACGGCGCGGCTGCGCGACATCAAGGCGAAGTTCGGCCTGCCGCTGATGAAGGCGCTGCCGGTCGAGACCGCAGCCGATCTCGCCCCGCTGCCGGGTTATGCCGGCGTCGCCGATCGTATCCTGTTCGATGCCCGCGCGCCGAAGGATGCCACGCGGCCGGGTGGCCTCGGCGCGCCGTTCGATTGGCACGTGCTGGAAAATCTCGATCTCGCGCTGCCCTACATGGTCTCCGGCGGGCTCAATGCCGACAACGTCGCTGAAGCTGTCCGCGTCACGCGCGCCGGCGGCGTCGATGTCTCGTCGGGCGTCGAGGGCACGCCCGGCGTCAAGGATCCCGAATTGATCCGCGCCTTCATCCGCGCCGCGCGCGCAACCCAAGAACTGATGGTTCGATGAATCCAAACCTGCCCAATTCCTTCCGCAGCGGCCCCGACGAGCGCGGGCATTTCGGCATTTTCGGCGGACGCTTCGTCGCGGAAACGCTGATGCCGCTGATCCTCGATCTCGAAAAAGCCTATGCCGACGCCAAGGCCGATCCGGCGTTCCAGGCCGAGATGAACGTCTATCTGAAGGACTATGTCGGCCGGCCCTCGCCGCTCTATTTCGCCGAGCGGCTCACCGAGCATCTCGGCGGCGCCAAGATCTATCTGAAGCGCGAGGAGCTCAACCACACCGGCTCGCACAAGGTCAACAATGTGCTCGGCCAGATCATGGTCGCGCGCCGCATGGGCAAGAAGCGCATCATCGCCGAGACCGGCGCCGGCCAGCATGGCGTGGCGACGGCAACGCTGTGCGCGCGGTTCGGGCTCGAATGCGTGGTCTATATGGGCGCGGTCGACGTCGAGCGGCAGCAGCCGAACGTGATCCGCATGGAGATGCTGGGCGCCAAGGTCGTCCCGGTGCAGTCGGGCGCGCGCACGCTGAAGGATGCGATGAACGACGCGCTGCGCGATTGGGTCACCAACGTGCACGACACCTTCTATTGCATCGGCACGGTGGCGGGACCGCACCCCTATCCGATGATGGTGCGCGACTTTCAGTCGATCATCGGCCACGAGACCCGCAAGCAGATGCAGGAGGCCGAGGGCCGCCTGCCGGATTCGCTGATCGCCTGCATCGGCGGCGGCTCCAATGCGATGGGCCTGTTCCATCCGTTCCTCGACGATCCCTTGATCGAGATCTTCGGCGTCGAGGCCGCCGGTCACGGGCTGACGCAGCTGCATGCCGCCTCGCTCGCCGGCGGGCGTCCTGGCGTGCTGCATGGCAACCGCACCTATCTCTTGATGGACGCCGACGGCCAGATCGAGGAAGCGCATTCGATCTCGGCCGGCCTCGACTATCCCGGCATCGGCCCGGAGCACGCCTGGCTGCACGAGACCGGCCGCGTGAAGTATCTCTCGGCGACCGACGAGGAGGCGCTGGCTGCCTTCCAGCTGCTGTCGCGGCTCGAGGGCATCATCCCCGCGCTGGAATCGGCGCACGCCATCGCGAAACTGTCCGAGCTCGCACCGCAGCGGCCGAAGGATCACCTGATGGTGGTCAACCTCTCGGGCCGCGGCGACAAGGACGTGCCGCAGGTTGGCGACATCTTGAAGGGCAGGAAGAAGTGACCACCCGTATCGACGCACGTTTCGCCGAGCTGAAGCAGCAGGGCCGCTCCGCTTTCGTCACCTTCGTGATGGCCGGCGATCCGGACGCAAAGACCTCGCTCGACATCCTCAAGGCGCTGCCGAAGGCCGGCGCCGACGTCATCGAGATCGGCATGCCCTTTACCGATCCGATGGCCGACGGCCCGTCGATCCAGGCCGCGGGCCTGCGCGCGCTCAAGGGCGGCATGACGCTGCGCAAGACGCTGGCGATGGTCCGCGACTTCCGCAGGGACGACAACGCCACGCCGATCGTGCTGATGGGCTACTACAATCCGATCTACATCTACGGCGTCGACAGCTTCCTGGCCGATGCCAAGGCCGCCGGCGTCGACGGCCTGATCATCGTCGACCTGCCGCCGGAAGAAGATACCGAGCTCTGCATCCCCGCGATGAAGGCCGGGCTGAACTTCATCCGGCTGGCGACGCCGACCACGGACGACAAGCGCCTGCCGGCGGTGCTCGCCAACACTTCGGGCTTTGTCTATTACGTCTCGATCACCGGCATCACCGGCGCTGCGACGGCCGATTCGAAGGTGGTCGCGGAAGCTGTGGCCCGCATCAAGCGGCACACCAAGCTGCCGGTCTGCGTCGGCTTCGGCATCCGCACTCCGGAGACGGCGCGCGCGATCGCCGAGAACGCCAACGGCGCGGTGGTCGGCACCGCAATCGTCGATGTGGTGCGTGCCAATCTCGATGCCGAGGGCCGCGCGACGCCGAAGACCGTGAGCGCGGTGGCGGACCTGGTGTCGGCGCTGGCGCAGGGGGTCCGGGGCGCCAAACAGGCCGCTGAATAAGCCACATTTTGCGGCAACAAGGCCGCCGATGGCGGCTTGCCGGGCTCGCCCGGCCCGCCATATATCCAGCTGGTGCGGAACCGATCCGCATTTCGGAGCGAACCATGAATTGGCTCACCAACGTCGTCCGGCCGAAGATCCGCAACATCCTGCGGCGCGAGACGCCGGAAAACCTCTGGATCAAGTGTCCGGATTCCGGACAGCTCGTGTTCTACAAGGACGTCGAGGCCAACCAGTTCGTCATCCCCGGCTCGAACTACCATATGCGCATGGGCGCGGTGGCCCGGCTGAAGTCGATCTTCGACAACGAGACCTGGTTCGATGTCGCGCTGCCCGAGGTGACGGCCGATCCGCTGAAATTCCGCGACGAGCGCAAATATGTCGACCGCATCAAGGACGCCCGCACCAAGACCGGGCTGAACGACGCGATCAAGGTCGGCTACGGCAAGTTAGAGGGCGCCGGCGTCGTGGTCGCGGTGCAGGATTTCGATTTCATGGGCGGCTCGCTCGGCATGGCCGCCGGTGAAGCCATGGTGCGCGGGCTCGAGCTCGCGGTCGAGAAGAAGTCGCCCTTCATCGTGTTCGCCGCATCCGGCGGCGCGCGGATGCAGGAAGGGATCCTGTCGCTGATGCAGATGCCGCGCACCACCGTCGGCGTGCAGATGCTGCGCGAGGCGCGCCAGCCCTACATCGTCGTGCTGACCAATCCGACCACCGGCGGTGTCACCGCGTCCTATGCGATGCTCGGCGACATCCAGATCGCCGAGCCCGGTGCGCTGATCGGCTTTGCCGGCGCGCGCGTGATCGAGCAGACCATCCGCGAAAAGCTGCCGGACGGCTTTCAGCGCGCCGAATATCTGCGCGAGCACGGTATGGTCGACATGGTGGTGCATCGCCACGAGATGAAGGCCACGCTGGCGCGGCTGTGCCGCCTGCTGACCAAGGCGCCGCCGCTCGAATCCGCATCGAAGCCCAAGGCCCCGGTCACCGAGCCGGCCCAGATCGTCACGGCGCCGGAGACGGTGCCGGCCGCGCCGCACGCGTGACCGCAAGCGCCGCCCCATCGCAGGCCTCGTTCGAGGCGTTGATCGCGCGGATATCGGCGCTGCATCCCAAGCGCATCGATCTCAGCCTCGATCGCATGCGCGGCCTGATGGAGCGGCTCGATCATCCCGAGCGCAAGCTGCCGCCGGTGATCCATGTCGCCGGCACCAACGGCAAGGGCTCGACCATCGCCTATCTGCGCGCGATCCTGGAGGCGTCGGGCCTGCGCGTGCACGTCTTCACCTCGCCCTATCTGGTGCGGATCAACGAATGCTACCGGCTGGGCGCCAAAGGCGGCGGCAAGCTCGTCGGTGACGATGAGCTGCGCGAGACGTTCGAGCACTGTGAGCGCGTCAACGGCGGCAATCCCATCACCATCTTCGAGATGGAAACGGCGGTGGCATTCTGCCTGTTCGCCAGGCATCCTGCCGATGTCGCGCTGCTCGAGGTCGGGCTCGGCGGCCGGCTCGATTCGACCAATGTGGTCGAGACGCCGCTCGCCTCGGTGATCGCGCCGGTCAGCATGGACCACATGGAATTCCTCGGCGACAATCTGACGGCGATCGCCGGTGAAAAGGCCGCGATCATCAAGCGCAAGGTGCCGGTGATCTCGGCCGAGCAGGCGCCGGATGCGATGGCCGTGATCGAGGCGCAGGCGAACCGCATGCGCGCGCCGCTACATGCGGCCGGCCAGCAATGGCATGTCGGCGTCGAGCGCGGCCGGCTGGTGTATCAAGACGAGCGCGGCCTGCTGGATCTCGCCGCGCCGAAACTGTTCGGCCGGCACCAGTTCGACAATGCGGGCCTCGCGATTGCGACGCTGCGCGCGATCGACAAGTTCAAACTCAACATCGCGGCCTTTGAAGCCGGCATCGTCAATGCGGAATGGCCGGCGCGAATGCAGCGGCTGGTTTCCGGCGCGCTCGTCGGCCAGGGGCCGCAGGGCTCCGAGGTCTGGCTCGACGGCGGACACAATGCCGAGGGCGGCCGCGTTGCGGCCGCGGCGCTCGGCGATCTCGAGGAGCGCGTGTCGCGGCCGCTGGTCGTGATCGCAGGGATGATGGCCAACAAGGACGCCAACGCTTTCCTCGCTAATTTTGCCGGGCTGACCCGCCACATCATCGCGGTCCCGGTGCCCGGCCGCGACAACGGCATGGCGCCGGACAGACTAGCTGACGCCGCGCGGGCGCTCGGCATGCGGGTCGAGATCGCTGACGGCGTCGCCGCCGCGCTGCAACGGCTTGCGATGCTGGCCTATGAGGTGCCGCCGCGCATCCTGATCACGGGCTCGCTGTATCTGGCCGGTCCCGTGCTTGCGGCCAACGGCACGCCTCCTGCATGATGTCGGTGTCGTAGCCCGGATTGCGCTTCGCTCCATCCGGACGGGACGTCGCGCTTGAGGACAGGACAATATCATGCGTTTTGCTGCGATCGCCGATATCCACGGCAACCATCTCGCGCTCGAAGCCGTGCTGTCGGACATCCGCGCGCAGGGCATTTCCGACATCGTCGACCTCGGCGACATGGTGAGCGGGCCGCTCGATGCCCGGCCGACGATCGATATGCTGATGGCGCTCGATGCGGTCCATCTGCTCGGCAATCACGACCGCTATCTGATCGACCGCCCGCACGAGAAAATGGGCTCCTGGGAGCGGCTGACCTATACCCGGCTCGAGCCGCGGCATCTCGACTGGCTGCGCACGCTGCCGGCGAATGCGGTCTATCGCGACGAGGTTTTCCTCTGTCACGCAACGCCCCAGGATGACGAGACCTACTGGCTCGAGACGGTATTGCCGGGCGGCGAGGTTTGCATGTCTGCGCTTGACGCGATCGAGGCAAGGGCCGCCGGCGTGAGGCAGCCGCTGATCCTCTGCGCACACACGCACACTGCGCGAGCCGTGCGGCTTCGCGACGGCCGCTTGATCGTCAATCCCGGCAGCGTCGGCTCGCCCGGCTATCGCGTCGGCAAGCCGCATCCGCATGTCGTGGAGGCCGGTTCGCCCGACGCGCGCTACGCGATCCTCGAGCAGGTCGATGGTGGCTGGGACGTAACCTTCCGCCACATTCCGTACGACCACGCGGCAATGGCGGCGCTGGCGCGCCAGCACGGCCAGGCCGAACTCGCCTCGGCGCTGGCGACGGGATGGATCCGGTAACCGCGCCCCAAACCCGTTTCGTCATACGCGGGCTTGACCCGCGTATCCGTCAATCTTCGCAAGGGCATTTTTCGAACGCAGATGGATGGCCGGGTCAAGCCCGGCCATGACGAACGAGATTCGATAGGCCGGCCTCGGCGTGATGGAGACGATGCACTCCTAATGGATATGCGCCTCATCCGAGACGCCGACATGCTCGCGATAGACCATCTCCCAGCCCTTCCAGCCGGTGAACAGCAGGATCAGGACCACGATGAACGATAGCGCGAGGCCGGTCGGCACGATGGCGGATGTGCCGTGCTCGAAGCGCGAATACCAGTTGTACAGCGCGATCAATACCGCGATGACGTTGCCGCCGGCGTGCTGCCACGCATCGGATAGGTTGCGGACCTGATCGTCTCCGAGGAGATCGATCACGCCGGCAACGGCGGCGAGCGCGGCCATGATCAGGCCGATACCAAGCAGCCAGAGCGAGGCGCTGGCCCAGAACTCAGTGCCCGTCTTCCAGAATGCGAGATCGGCAACGAAGGTCAAAACAAAGCATACGACCGGAAACGGAATGAGCATCGGATGGATAGGATGTCCCGCGACCTGCGCGGTTGATCTGGGGTTCGACATGGGTCCCTCCCGAGGGCCATTTGACACCAGAACGTGGGCCACCCGCTCGGGTTCCTAAGCGTTGCCGCGCAACCGCAGGGATCGGGGTGCAAAACAAAACGGCCGGCTTGTCGCCGGCCGCTTCGCAAATCAGCTAATTCGAATCGGATCAGACCGCAGCGGTGATCCACTGCTGCAGCTTGGCCTTCGGCGCGGCGCCGACCTGACGGGACGCCATTTCGCCGCCCTTGAAGATCATCAGGGTCGGGATCGACATCACGCCATACTTCGATGCGGTCTTCGGGCTCTCGTCGACGTTGAGCTTCACGATCTTGACCTTGTCGCCCATCGCACCGGAAATCTCATCGAGAGCGGGAGCGATCATGCGGCAGGGGCCGCACCACTCGGCCCAGAAGTCGACGACCACCGGCCCGGTCGCCTTGAGCACTTCGGCTTCGAAATCGGCGTCAGAAACCTTGCCAACGGCCATGTGAGTACCTCGTTCGGTTGAGACAAAAGGGCGCGGTTGAGAATCGCGCCCGGGAGCATGGGTCAAACCTATGAACGCCCCCTTGCCGGGTCAAGGTTGCTCACGCCGACATGAACTTATGCCAGGGCGGCGTCCAGCGCGGAGGCGGAAATCTCCATGATTTCAGTCGTTTCGGTCCAGAGCAGGGCGGCCCGCACGGGCAGCTGGGGATAAAGCCTGGCGAGCACCGCGCGGTACAGTGCGAGCTGCCGGACATAGCCCTGCGGCGCCTCGGCGGCGGTCCTCGGCGGGGCATGATTGGTCTTGAAATCGACGATCAGGACATGGTCCGGCGTCACCACCAGGCGGTCGATCTGGCCCGAGACCAGCGCCTTCGGCTGGCCCGAGCGCTCCAGCCGCCCGACGATCGAGACTTCCGCGCGGCTGCCGGGCGCGAACACGGCGGCAAAGCGCGGATCGGCGATCAGGGCGAGCACCTGATCCGCGAGCGCGGCCTGCTCCTGTTCGCTCCAGCCGTCGGCATTGCGCGCGAGGAAGCCGAGCGCGGCGGCGCGCCGCCGCTCGAGGGCCACGTCGGGCAGCGATTGCAGCAGGCGATGCACCAGCGTGCCGCGTTGCAGGGCGCGGGCGCGCAGCAGCACCGATTCGCCGGTTCGGATCGGGTGGCTGTCGCCGTCAGCCGGATCGGACGGACGCAGCATGCCCGCCGCTGATGCTTCCGGTGCGGCCGGTGCACGCAGCCAGGACGGCAACGCGATCGGCACCGCGGCCGCTGACGCAGTCGCACCGGTGAGATCGGCGACGTCGTCCGGCCGCGAATAGCGCATCACCTTGCCGGCCGGCGTCTCCAGCTCCTCGAGCTTGAGCCCGGAATTGGCGAGCCCCCTGGTGATCAGATCGTACCAGGACGATTTCCGCACCGTGTTCATGTTGCCCGGCATGCAGCCGCCGACGATCAGCCGATCGGCGGCACGGGTCATCGCGACATAGAGCAGGCGGCGATACTCGTCCTCGGTGTCGCCGAGCATCGCCTTGCGGGCATCGGCGACGTTGGGCGGATCTTCGGCCTTCTTGCCGGCCCACACCACGACGCCGGGCGCGTTCGGCGCGGCATTGCCCTGCGGCAGATGGATCAGCCGCAGCCGCTGCGTGTCCGACGGCGAGGTCGTGGTGTCGACCAGGAACACCACCGATGCCTCGAGGCCCTTGGCGCCGTGCACGGTCATGACGCGGACCTCGTCGCGCGAAATCTCCATATCGCGCTTCACCTCGGTGTCGGCGGCGCGCAGCCAGGCGACGAAGCCCTGCAGCGAGGCCGGCGCCTTGCGCTCATAGCTCAGCGCAAGCTCGAGGAATTCGTCGAGCGCGTCGTTGGCCTCATGGCCGAGCCGGCGCAGGATGCGCGCCCGCCCGCCGTCGCCGCCGAGCAGCCAGGCGTAGAACGCGAACGGCGTCTCCTGGGTGAAGCGGCGCTCGCATTGTTCGAGACGGCGCAGCGCGGCCGCGAATCGCTCATCGGTTGGCGCCTGCGCGGCCAATGCCTCGCGCAGCGAGCCGCGACGCTGGTACGCCAGTTTGAACAAATCGTCGTCGTCGAGGCCGAACAGCGGGCTCTTCAACGCCACCGCCAGCGCGAGATCGTCCTGCGGCAGCAACAGCTCATCGGCGAGGTTCATCAGGTCGATGATCGCGATGTGCTCGGTCAGCTTCAGCCGGTCGGCGCCGGCGACCGGGATGCCGGCGTGCTTCAGCGCCTGGATCACCGCGTCGAAGGCGTTGCCGCGCCGCCGCACCAGGATCAGCATGTCGCCGTAGCTCAGTGGCCGCCGTCCGCCGGCGCTGCCGGTCATGGTGCCGCTGGCAACGAGGCGCTTGATCTCGGCCTGGATGCGCCTTGCCAGCTTCACCTCGGGGCTGGTCACCGAGACGCCGTCGAACGGCGCGCGCCAGCCCTCGATGTCCTGGCGATCGTCGGCAACCGCGAGATCCCAGAGCTCGATCAGGCTCGGGCCGGCGTCAGTCATCGCATTGTGGATCGGGTAGCCGTTCTCGACCGCATGGATGCTGCGAAAGATGTCCTGCTCGCGGAACACATGGTCGACCGAGTGCAGGATCACCGGCCCCGAGCGGAACGAATAGGTGAACGACACCGGGTCGAATTTCAGCCCGGCTTCCTCGAACCGCCGCTTCAACTCGCGCCGGCGCAGGTCGAATTCGCGCGGCGCCGCGCCCTGGAACGAGAAGATCGACTGCTTCTCGTCGCCGACCGCGAACACGGTGCGCACCAGGCCGTCGCGCGCGCCGGCGCCGGAGGTGAATTCCGAGATGATGTGCGCGACGATGTCCCATTGCCGGGGGCTCGTGTCCTGCGCCTCGTCGATCAGCACGTGATCGACGCCGCGGTCGAGCTTGTAATGCACCCAGCCCGACGAGACGCGGTCGAGCATCGCCAGCGTCTTGTCGATCAAGTCGTCGTAGTCGAGCAGGCCGCGCTCCAGCTTCTCGCGCCGGTAATGCGCGGCCGCCGCGGTCGCGATGTGGATCAGCGCCTCGGTGCGGTCGCGTGCAACCACGGCGCGGCGGCGCTCGATCAACGGACCGAGACGGTCGATCTCCGCTTCGAACCGATGGCCGGCGGCCGAATTCTTCTTGATGAAATTGTTGGTGACAACAGACGCGCGCGGCGCGCGGTCGTCGGTGAGGAAGACGCCGAGATACTCGTCGACCTGGGCTGCACCGGTGAAGGTCAGCGCGGCTCGCAGTCGCTCGGCCTGCTTCTGATCCGCCTTGCTGCTGGTGTCGAGGAGTGTAGCCATCTCCTTCCAGCTCGACCGCGGCAGGTTCGGGCCGTCGACGATCTCGCGCTCGACATCCTCGATGCGAATATCGGCGGAGACGCCGAGCGCGGCCGACATCTGCGCGGCGGCGGCCGCGGCGTTGCCGGCGGCATCGGTCCAGGCCATGAAATGGTCGCGGCTGAGGCAGGCCTCGCGGACCACCTCCTTGAAAGTGACGTCGGCGGCATTTGCCATCGCCGTCCGCAGCGCGCGGCCGATGGGACTGTCGGGAATCCGCGACGCTTCGAGGAACACCGCGAGATTGGCGCGCTCCATCATCTCGTTCTGGTCGCGGTCATCGAGCACGGCAAAGCGCGCCGGCACATTGGCCTCGAACGGAAACTGTTGCAGCAGGCGGGTGCACAGCGCGTGGATGGTCTGCACCTTCAAGCCGCCCGGCGTCTCCAGCGCGCAGGCAAACAGCTTGCGAGCTTCCTTGCGGAGCTTCGAATCTGGATGCGCGATACCGGCCTCGCGGATCGCGGCGTCGAGCCCGGCGTCGTCGAGCGTCACCCAATGGCCGAGCGTCGTGAAGACGCGCTCGGCCATGTTCGCCGCGGCGGCCTTGGTGAAGGTGATGCAGAGGATCTTTTCCGGCGGCACGCCCGACAGCAGCAGGCGGATCACGCGCTGCACCAGCACATGGGTCTTGCCCGAGCCGGCATTGGCCGACACGAAGGTCGACGCCTTCGGATCGGACGCACGCGCCTGCGCGTCGCGCACGGCGGGCGGGATGGGCCTGATAGCCTTCACCATTCCTCGATCCCCAGGCCGCCGGCGGCGGACCATTCCTTGATGCGTGCGAGGTCGTCATAGGCGCCGTAGCGGTTCGCCCACATCGAGAGGTTCAGCGAGGTGTAGGCCTGCTGCTCGTCGTCGAAGGCGCGGATCAGGGCCTCGAGCTTGCGCCGCGCGCTGTCGGCGGCTTCATCGGGCGGCTGCGGCGTGTCGCTGGTCTTGATCTTCAGCTCCAGCGAACGCTGCTCGCCCGGCGGGTTGTTGCCGCTCAGCCTGACATAGACGAGGTCGCCGACCGAGGAGTCCGCCGGGATCTCAGCGAAGCCGCCCTCGCGCAGGATCGCGGCTTCCAGGGTGAGCTGCGGCGACAGGCCCATGCGCACCTGCTTGCCGGTCGGCGGCTGGCCGGTCTTGTAGTCGAGGATCGCAAAGCTGCCGTCATCGCGCCGTTCGATGCGGTCGGCGCGCGCCGAGAGGGTGAAGGTTCTGGCGTCGTCGAGCGGGATCCCGATCTCGCCGCGGATCTCGGCCTTGATGGCCTCGATCTGGCCGCGCCGGGCCTGCTCCCATTCGGCAAACCATCCTGCGATGCGCTGGAAGCGCGGCCACCACAGCGCCCGCGCCTCGGGCCGCTCCATCAGCGGTGCGAAATATTTGCCGCCGATCTCGCGCAGCGTGCGCAGAGTGTCGGCGGGCAGCGCATCGGCATAGACCTGCGTGAACTCGCCGAGCGCCTCGTGGATCGCCGAGCCGCGATCGGCCGCCGACAGCGGCATGTCGACGGGGTCGAGCGGATCGAGCTTCAGGATGTAGCGCGCATAGATCGTGTAGGGATCGCGCAGCCAGTCCTCGATCGCGGTGACAGACATTTTCAGCGGCCGTGCCTCGCGCGGCGGCCGCGGCTCCGGCTGCGGGATCGGCTCGACCTTGTCGGGCCGGTCGAGCTCGGCGGCATATTGCACGTAAGTTTCGCCGGCCGATGTCGCGGCCTTCCAGCGCGCTTCGCCCGCCACCGCTTCGAGCCGGTGCAGGAAGCGCGAGGCGACCGCCGGCGCGCCGCCGACCTTTGCGGCGTGGGTGAGGATCACCTCGTGATGGCCGAGCAGCTGCGCAAAGTCGTGCGCGGACAGGCCGATGCGCCGCTCGGGGAGATCGAGCCCGAGCTCGTGCCGCATCGGCCGGCTCAGCCAGGGATCGATCCGCGGCGCCGGCGGCCAGACGCCCTCGACCAGGCCGCCGAGGATGACGCAATCGGATTCGGTGAGACGTGCTTCGAGCTGGCCGAAGATGTTGAGCTGCGCCCGCGCCGATTCCGGCCGCCGCACCGTGCGGTCGGCGAACGCGGTCTGGAACACCTCGGGATAATCGGCGAGCGGCGTCATCAGCCCGCTCGGCTGCTGCTTGGCGAGCAACTCGTCGAACGCGGACGCCAGCGACGCACCGGCGCGCTCCTCGAACACGAGCGCAACGCCGTTCTGGTCGCCGGACAGCGCGATCAGCGCCTCGCGATGGCGCGCCGCCAACTCCGCGAAGTCGTAGGGCTTTGACGACGCCATGCCTTCGAGCGGCGCCAGCGCCGCCTGCAATCTGCCGATCAGGCCCTCGGCCTGGTTGAGCTCGTTGTCGCGCAGCCGGGCGCGCGGCTCCATGGCGTGCAGCGACGAGGTCTCGCCGCCGTGCAGCTTGACCAGCTCGGCGCGGAAACGCGCGAAGTCGCGGGCGAGACCGCCGGTCCCGGCTTGCGGCCGCGTGCCGCGCAGCAGCGCGATCTCCAGCACCTCGATCGCGCGCCGCAACGCCCCATGCGAACCGCCGAGCCGGAACAGCGGATGCTTGAGCAGCGCGAGCAATGTCGGCGGCTCCAGCCCCTTGGCCGCGGCCTCCGCGGTGAGGCGGGCGAACACGCCGGCCGGCGTTTCCATCAGCGCATCGCCGCCGGAATCATCGAACTCGAGCTTCCAGCGCGTCAGCGAGGCCATCACGCGGCGCGCCAGCGCGCGATCCGGCGTCACCAGCGCGGCCGATTTGCCGAGGTGCCGCGCCTCGCGCATCGCGACCGCGATCGCCAGCGCTTCCATTTCCGGATTGGGCGCTTCGACCACGGTGAGGTTAGTCATCCCTGCGGAAATCCGCGCCACGATCTCCGGCCGCTCCAGCCGATCATGCCACTGCGCGGTCGCGGTCGAGGGACGCATCGTCTCCGACACCAGCACCTCGCGGCCGAGTGGCGCGGGCTCGGCAAGGCTCTCGACATCGCGGCGCTTGATGCCGAAGCGGTCGAGCAAAGCGTGCATCGCGAATTGCGGATGGTTCGACGAGGGCGGCGTGGTGAACCTGCCGTCGTCGCCGCGCTCGCCGCCGATCGTGCCCCAGGAGTCCTCGTCGAGATCGGTGTCGAGCCCGGGCAGCACCACGGCGCCGTTCGGCAGCTTCGCCACCGCGTGCAGGAATTTCGCCGTCGCCGGCATCGAGCCGGTCGAACCGGCGGCGATCACCGGGCCCACGTGATGCGCGGTGAGCCGCGCCGCTTCCGCCTCGATCAGGAGATCGCGCCGCGCCGCGGGCTCGATCCGGCCGATCTCCTTGAGGTAGTTCGGCCAGGCGTCGCGCGCGATGCGCAGGAAGTCGAGCGAGTGCTGCCAATATTTGTCGAGCTGGTCCGGCACCAGGCGGTCGAGCGCGCGCCAGTCGACGCCGCGCGTCACCATGTCGTCCATCAGCCGCGCCAGATCGCCGGCGAGTTGCAGTGTCGAGGCCGGGCCGCCGACCACCAGCGGCGCCGATACCGGCGTCTTGGCCCAGGCCGCGACCAGATGCGCCAGCGTCAGCCGGCGCTCGAGCTCGCCGAGCCTTGGCGGAATCTCCAGCGGCGCGGCGCCGCCGACGTCCTCGCTTTGGTCGGCGAAGGCAAGTTCGTCCTCATCGATGTCGCCGAGCGCGACGATGCGCGGCAGCACGGCGGCGTCGGACTCGAGCACATCGAGGAAGATTTCCCGCGCCAGCCGTCCGGCACGGCGGGTCGGCAGATACAGCGTGGCGTTGGCGAGCCTTGCCGGATCGCTCCGCGCCTCGAATCCCGCCACCAGCCGGCCATCGACCAGCGCCGAGATGACGGTCCGCAGGAACGGCGCAGAAACGGGAACACTGAAGACGCGCATGGGCTGCCTGATTCGAATCCGGCGCCAATATAGGGAGCGGCGGCCGTCGTTAGCCACCCCTGACGGAGAACCGTCACCGCTCAATATCGCAATCGGCCGGCGCAGCGGTCGGCGGCATCCAGGAACCAGCGCAGCGCCGGATCCCGGGCGGCGCGGCTTGTATGGATCAGGTCGATCGCGAAGGCGGGGATGTCGATCGGCGGTGCGACGACGGCAATGTCGGCCAGATGCGTGAAGCGCCGGGCGACGCGCTCGGCCATCGTGGCGATCAGATCGGTGTCGGCCACGGCGAACGGAACGGCCACCACATGCGCAAGCGTCACCGCCACCCGTCGCTTCAGTCCATGGCGTGCCAGCAGCGCGTCGATCACGCTCGGCAGGCCGTCGCCGCCGGCCGCCGAGAACAGCGCGTGAGGCAGGGTCGCGTAATCTTTCAGACTGAGGCGCTCCGATCGGTTCGCGCGTGCATCGCGGACGCAGACGAAGCGTTCCTCGAATAGCCGGTGCCGGACACAGCGCGGCGACTCCGGCAGGTGCCCCCCGATCAGCGCATCGAGTTCACCGCGCTCCAGCTTCGCCAGCGCCACCGTCGCATCGGTGAGCGGGCGCACGGCAAGGTCAATGCCGGGCGCTTCGATGCGCAGCAGCCGGGTCAATTCCGGCACCACAACGAGATCGCCGTAGTCGGTCGCGGCGATGGTGATCCGCCGTCGCGCGATGGCCGGATCGAAGCCCTGATCGGGCACCAACGCGCTCCGGATCTGCCGCAGCGCTTCGCCGATCGGCCCGGCCAGCGCCAGCGCCTTTTCGGTCGGCTGCATGCCCGCGCCGGCACGCAGGAACAGTTCGTCGGCAAACAGCGCACGCAGCCGCCGCAACGCGCTGCTCATGGACGGCTGGGCGAGCCCGATGCGCTCGGCCGCCCGGGTGACGTGGCGCTCCTCCATCAGCGCCTCGAAGGCGACCAGCAGGTTGAGATCGATGGCGGCTAAATTCATTGTAGCAATAGTGCATATAACAATAATCGATTTCAACAATGATCTGCCCCAGCCTATGCTTGTTGGCCGGACATGACGACGGGACCCAGGAATTTGGCGAGATTTGAAAGGCTGGTGCCGCGCGGGCCGACACTGCTGATCCTCGGCGTGCTGGCAGGATTGGCTTTCCCTGCCTTGGCGGATGGCGTGCGCCCGCTGATGGCGGCGGCGATCTTCGTTCTGGTGCTCGGCACCTTCCTCCAGGTCGACGGGACGGCGTTCCGGCGCGCATTGCGGCGGCCGCTGGTCTGGCTGCTGTTGCCGGCGCTCGCCATGCTGGCGAGCCCGCTTGCCGTCGGCTTTGCCGCGCGCGGCGCCGGCTTTCGACCCGAGCTGATCGTCGCATTGGTGCTGTCGGTGTGTGCGCCGCCGTCGAGCGGCACGGCGGCCGTCGCGCGCATGCTCGGCTTCGACGCGACCATTCCGCTTGCCGTGACGCTGCTGTCGATGGCGCTGGCGCCGGTCACCGTGCCGCTGATCGCCGCGGGATTTGCCGATCTCGCGCTCGATCCGCTGGCGCTTGCGACGCGGCTGGCGCTGCTGGTCGGCGCCGCCGGCGCGCTGGCGTTGCTGCTGCGCCGTCAGGCCGCTGCACG
Source organism: Bradyrhizobium sp. Mp19 (assembly GCF_029952935.1). NCBI lineage: Bacteria > Pseudomonadati > Pseudomonadota > Alphaproteobacteria > Hyphomicrobiales > Nitrobacteraceae > Bradyrhizobium > Bradyrhizobium sp. Mp19. The sequence goes on from NZ_JASAUT010000022.1 coordinate 114,319, forward strand.
ATTGGTGCAGCATGCGCGCATCATCGACGCGCTCGTGCTCGCCTCGCTGCTGCTGTTCGCGATCGCCACCATGGCCGGGGTGCGTGCTCAGATCGAAGCGCAACCGGCCGCCGCGTTCACCTGCGTCGGCCTTGCCTTCGCCTGCAATCTCGCCCTGCAATTGTGCGGCGCGCTGCTCACGCCGGGCAATCTGGCTGCGCGGCTGACCAGCGGCCTCATTCTCGGCAACCGCAATGTCGGACTGGTCTGGTCGGCGATGGGCGCTGCGGTGTCGCCGATGACGGCGTTGTTCTTCGCCGCCACGCAGTTTCCGATCTATATGACGCCGCGGCTGATCGAGATGCTCGTTCGCCGCGAGCGCAGGGAGAATGCCTCACCATGAGCGCGACGATCCTGACCGAAGACCTCGCCGTCCGCTTCGCGCGCATCGCACTCGGCCATGTCACGCGCGAATATCCGAACAAGCCGGATCACGTGCTGGCGGGGCCGCAGGACGCGCGCACACCGCGCGAACTGCATCCGGTGTTCTTTGGCAGCTACGACTGGCACTCCTGCGTCCACAGCTACTGGATGCTTGCCCGGCTGCTGCGCCGCTATCCCTCATCCGAGGCGGCGGACGATATCCGCGCGCTGTTCGACGCGCAGTTCGTTGCGGAAAAGGTCGCGGCGGAATGCAGCTATCTCGCCGCCCCGACCGCACGCGGCTTCAAGCGGCCTTACGGCTGGGGCTGGCTGTTGAAGCTCGCGGCAGAGCTCTCGCTGCTCGACTGGCGCGACCGGATCGCTCCGCTTGCCGAGATCTTCGCGCAGCGCTACCGCGATTTCCTGCCGCTCGCCACCTATCCGGTGCGGGTCGGCACCCATTTCAACACCGCGTTCGGGCTGCGCATGGCAGCCGACTACGCCGCAGTGACACAGGACGATGCGTTCGGCGCGCTGTTGCGCGACACGGCGCTGCGCTGGTACGGCGCCGATCAGGACTGCCCCGCCTGGGGTGAGCCGAGCGGTGACGACTTCCAATCGTCCGCGCTGATCGAAGCGGAGTGCATGCGCCGGCTGCTGGCACCGGGTGATTTCCTGCCCTGGTTCGACCGCTTCCTGCCGCGGCTCGAACTGCGCGAACCGGCAACCCTCTTCCGACCCACAACGGTCACCGATCGCACGGACGGTAAGCTGGCACATCTCGACGGGCTCAATCTCAGCCGCGCATGGTGCTGGCGGGCGCTGGCCGGTGCGTTGCCGGCGGCCGATACGCGCCGCCCGATCCTGCAGGATGCTGCGCGACGCCATCTCGATGCCGGCCTGCCGCATATCGCCAGCGACTATATGGGTGAACACTGGCTTGCGAGCTTCGCGGTGCTCGCGATCGACGCCGATGGCTGACGACGGGCGCCGCCTAAGCGACGCTTTCCAGGTACGCTTCTTCCGCAGCCTGGATCGCGTCGGGAGTCCCGACATGCATCCAGACGCCGTCGAGGCGCAGGCCGAACAGCCGCTCCTGCTCGTTGGCGCGGTCGAAGATCTTGGTCAGCGAGAACTCGCCGGCCGGCGCGTCGGCGAACAGCGCAGGCGACATGATCGCTGCGCCGGCATAGACGAACGGCACCACCTGGTGCTCGCGCCGCTTGCGCAAGGCGCCATCCGGCAACATCGAATAGTCGCCGCGCCCGCCATAGCCGATGCTCGTAGCGGTCGGCGCCATCAGCAGCAGGATATCCATCCGCGCGGGATCGAAGGTTTCCGCGAGCCGCGCCAGATTGGAGCGCACGCCGTCGATCCACATCGTGTCCGCGTTCAGATGATAGAACGGCGTATCGCCGAGCAGCGGCAACGCCTTCACCACCGCGCCGCCGGTGCCGAGCACCTGGTCGCGCTCGTCGGAGATGATCACGCGCGGACGGCTGCGGGTCTTGACATGCTCGATGATCTGGTCGGGCAAATAGTGCACGTTCACGACGGCTTCGCTGACACCGGCGCCGGCGAGCTTGTCGAGCACATGGTCGAGCAGCGGCTGGCCGGCGACGCTGACCAGCGGCTTCGGCATCGTGTTGGTCAGGGGGCGCATGCGCACGCCGAGGCCCGCAGCGAGCACCATGGCCTTATGGGGTGTGACGGGCATCTTCCGGATATTCTCGGTCATCATCTCTCATGCGCCGATCATATCACGGCGATTCGGCAAGCACATCAATCAGACGCCATAGTCATCGGACATGACGGCCGTAAGACGGCAATGACGACCCGGGCCTAGACGTCGGCAGCTTGCGTGCCGCGTTTGGCAGTTTTCTTCTTCTTGTCGCCTTGTTTGAGAAAGTTGACGCCGATCTGGTCGCCATTGACCCATGCCAGCTCGCAGCGGCGATAGGCCAATCCTGTGGACGACAGCAGCAGAAAGAACTCCTTCAGGTTCAGGCCCTCGACCGAGCCATCGACGGAGAGCTTGGCGCCCGTCTCCGACACGTCTTCCATGGTGCAGTCGCGCCGCCAGGTGCCGTCGATGCCCATCATGTGCGCTGCTATGCCGCGCTCAAACGTGACACGATCGCCCTTGCGTCGTTCCGTCCCCATCGTGTGGTCCCGCTCCAGATCCGGCCGCGCCATGGATCAGGTGCGGGCTCGGCAACCTTAGGGGGCCTGAGGCTAATAACCCGTAAACTACGGTACTGGAGGAGGGACGTTGGCTGTGTACCAGATGCGGAAGCTGGTCAGCGCCGGATGCGCCAGCGACCGCTCGAGATAGGTCCAGATCCGCGGCTGGTGCTTGAGATATTGCGGCTTGCCGTCGCGGCGGTTGAGCCGCGCAAAGGTGCCGAGCAGGCGGGTGTTGCGCTGCGCCGACATGATCGCATAGAGCTCGGCGAAGCCGGCCGGATCGAAGCTCTCATCGGTGGCGCGCCGCGCCTTGATGTAGCGGGTCAAGAGCGACAGCTCGAGCTGCTCCGGCACATCGAGCCGCGCGTCCTGCAGCAGCGACACCACGTCATAGGCCGCGGGGCCCAGCAGCGCGTCCTGGAAATCGATGACGCCGACGCGCAGGATACCGGTGCGTTCGGCGAGCCAGATGATGTTCGGCGAATGGAAGTCGCGGATCACCCAGGTCCGCGGCGCCGCTGCGGGCTTCTCCAGCAGGCCGCGCCACATCCCGAGAAATTCGGCGCGAAGCTCCTCGCTCGGCTGCACGCCGCGGTCGGGCAGGTACCATTCCAGCATCAGCCCGATCTCGATCAGCCAGGCGTCGATGTCGAACACCGGGATGTCGTAGCTCTCGTCTGATGTCAGCGGCAATTGCTCCGGCAGCACTTCACGATGCAGCGCCGCCAGCATGTCGACGGCCGCCTCGTAACGCTCGGCGATCGGCTGCGGTGGATCGCCATCGATGATGCCTTCGGCGCCGAAATCCTCGGTGATGAGGAAGCCGGACTTGAGGTCGATGTGACGGATCGCGGGCGCGGAAAAACCATGCTTGCGCAGGCCGTTTCCGATCGCGACGAACGGCCTGACGTCTTCGGCGAGATGCACTGCTGCGCTGTAGGACTGGCCGCTGTAGATCGCCGGGCCGTCGGGACGACGCGGCGAGTTCATCAGGATGACGGTGCCGTCGTCGTTGCGCAGCCGCGCATAGGAGCGTGTCGAGGCATCGCCCGGCATGCGTTCGCGCCGGGCATTGAGAAAGCCCGCGCGATCGAGAAACTGGCGCAGCTCGTTGAGCCGCGCGACCTTCGCCGCGCCCTTTCCGTGGCCGGTGATCTCGGCCGCGCGCGCCGCCGATCCGAGCGCCGGACGATGGCTGAACGCGATATCGATGCGATCGGCGGGCATCGCGTCGGGCGCCCGTTCCGGCCACTCGATCAGCGCCACGATGTCGTCGGGCAGCGGCGACAGCCCGATCTCCTCGAGCTCGCCGGCGTCGTTGATGCGGTAGAGGTCGGCATGAACCAGCGGATACGACGGCAGCTCGTAGCTCTGCGCCAGCGTGAAGGTCGGGCTCGGCACCTCCAGCGCATCGTCGGCGGCGAGGTAACGGATCAGCGCGCGCGCGGCGGTGGTCTTGCCGGCGCCGAGGTCGCCGGACAGCGTGATGACGTCGCCGGCGCCGATCAGGAGCGCGAGGTCGGCCATCAGCTCCGCTGTCGCGGTCTCGTTCGCGAGCGCCACCGAGAATGTCGAGGTCGCCGTCATTCAGCAGCGTTGCGATGTGCGGTCTGGTCGATCGGGAAGTCGCAGGTCACGGTCGTGCCGCGGCCTACGGTCGAATCGACCCGCACCCGTCCGCCATGCAGTTCGACGAAGGAGCGGACCAGCGACAGGCCAAGGCCCGCGCCGCGATGCCGCGAGCCGTGCGAATGGCTCTCGAACCAGTTGAACACTTTATCGCGCATCTCGGCCGGAATGCCGGGACCGGTGTCGGTCACCGCAAACACCACGCTGTGCTCGGTGCGGTGCGCGCTGATCGTGACGGTGGCATCATGCGGCGAGAAGCCGACCGCGTTGGCGAGCAGATTATACAGCACCTGCACCACGCGCCGCTCGTCGCCGACGAAGGCGCCGATGTCGGGCTCGATATCGACCTTCAGCGTGATGCGGTCGGTCGCGAGGCGATCCTGGATGCCTTCGGCGGCGGCCTCGATCGCCTGGCCGATATTGACCGGACCGAGCTCGAGCTTCATCGCACCGGCGTCGATGGTAGCGAGATCGAGAATGTTGTTGGTCAGCGCCAGCAGCGCGTTGGTCGATTTGGTGACGTAGTCGAGATATTCGGCCTGCTTCGGCGTCAGCGGTCCGGTCGAGGGATCGCTGAGGAAATGCGCGAAGCCGATGATGGTGGTGAGCGGTGCGCGCAGCTCGTAGGAGACGTGGTGGACGAAGTCCACCTTCATCTGGTCGGCGGCTTCCAGCGCCTCGTTGCGCTCGCGCAGCGCCCGCTCGACATTTTCGGTGTCGGTGATGTCCTGGAAGGCGAGCAGGGTCTTGCCGTCGGGCAGCGGGATGGTCATGCAATTCAGCACGCTGCCGTCCTTGCGCTCGAGCTTGAGCGCGACCTGGGCGCGGTTCTCGATCGCGGTGATCTGCTCGCGCAGCGTGCGCCAGGTCAGGGCGTCGTCGAACAGCGGCCGGCACAGCGGTTCCACCGCCTCGATATGCGGTTCGCCCTGCAGCGCGTCGGCCGGCAGCTTCCACATCTTGGCGAAGGGCGGGTTGAACAGTTCCGCGCGGCCGTTGCTGCCGAACACCGCGACCGCCTCGCCGAGATTGTCCAGGGTCTCGCGCTGCACCCGCGTCAGGCGGTCGTAGCGGCGTGCGAGGTCGAGGCTCTCGGTGACGTTGTCGAACAGATAGGTGACGCCGCCCTCGAGGTTCGGCGTGGTGACCACGCTGATGGCGCGGCCGTCGGGCAGGAACCAGGTATAGGTCTCGGATTCGACCGCGCGATAGGCCTCGTGCAGCTTGGCCTTCCAGGCACGGAAGTCCGGCTGCTCCGGCAGCTTGCGGTTGGCGCGGAGCCGGTCCAGCACGCTGGAATCGTCGGGGTTGCCGTCGAGGAAGGCCTGGTCGAGCCCCCACAGCCGCCGATAGGACTCGTTGTAGAAGGTGAGCCGCCGGTCGGCATCGAACACCGCGACGCCCGAGGACAATTGGTCGAGGGTGCGCCGGTGCGCCTCGACCATCCGCGCGATCGCCGCGCGCAATGCCGCAGCCTCGCTGGCGTCGATCGCGATGCCGGCGCTGCCGCCGGAGAGCTTGAGCGCCTGCACGTCGTAGATCCGCCGCTCGCCGCTGACGACGATCGGCAGTCGCGCGGCATAATTGGCGTTGTCGTTCAGCGCGCGGGTCAATTCGGTGCGCTGGTCGCTTTCGAGCAGCTCGAGATTGCGCTGCAGCGCGTCGGACACGCTCTTGCCCTCGGTGGCGCGGACATAGGCCGCGTTTGCATAGCGCAGATTGCCCTCGAGGCTCTTGGCCCAGATCGGCCATGGCGCGGCGGCGGCGAAATCGCGCAGCAGCTCGGTTTCCTCCTGCAGCGACTTGTAGCGCAGGTTGGACTCGGCGAGCTCGCGGCGCAGGCCGCCGAGCTCGCGGATCCGCACGATGGCCTGACCGCCGATCGCGCGGCCCATCGCCTCGATGGCGCGGCCGGCCGATGTCGAGAGGTTGAGCAGGAACGCCTCGCCCTTCTCGCGCAGCGCGTCGACGGCGTGGTCCATCTGCAGCGCCGGCTCGGGCGGCAGCCAGGTTCCGAAGGCGAGGACGCGTTGCGGCGAGCCTTCCTGCGACATCACCAGCGAGATGTCGCCCGAGATCTGTGGCCGGTTGTCGCCCGCGGCCCAGGAGATCAGGACCTGCGGCTCGACGAACAGCAGCGCGCGCAGCCGGTCCGATTGCGCCTGCAGGTCCGCGATCTCGGACTGCAACTGCTCCTCGGCCCTCGTCGCGCGCACGCGGGTGCGCATCAGGAGGATCGCGGCGACGGCCGAGAAGCCGACCAGTGCAAGCGACGTCGCGAGGACCGCGACCTCCTGGTGATTGAAGCCGAAATGATCCGACATCGCCTGGGCGACCGGGCTCTCGGCGGCAAACGCGGCGCGCGCCGGCAGCAGCGCGGTGATGGCGAGCCCAATCATGCCGTCGCGCGCCAGTGAGGTGCATGACAGCAGGGTTCGACGCATTGCCGCGACTACGCCCGACATATGTTGCCCCAGAACGCACAAACCCCAGGCATGATCCGGAAAAGAGGAGACCGGTGTTCCCTCACGGCAAACGTACAACGTTTGTCCGCCGATCATGCCCAAGCAGGACCAGTCAGCCCGACGAAGACCCCCCGTCGCGCTCGAATCAAAACAGAATAGTCCCAACGGGACTCGGCGAGTAAGAGTCCAGACCGTGAACGCAGAATCCCCTGTGAAAAAATGCCGCCGGGTGGCGCGGATTTTACGCGAATTGACTCCGTAGACATGCGGAGGGGCGCGCGAAGCGTGATCTTGCCGAGCTCGTCCGCACACTTCTCCGACGCGCTCTAGCGTCCGGTCGAGCCGAAGCCGCCGCTGCCGCGCCCGGTCGCCGACAGCACGTCGACCGGAACCAGTTCGGCCCGCGTGACCGGCGCGATCACCATCTGCGCGATGCGCTCGCCGCGCCGGATCGAGAACACCTCGTGGCCGTGATTGATCAGCAGCACGTTGATCTCGCCGCGATAGTCGGCGTCGATCGTGCCGGGCGAGTTCAGCACCGTGACGCCGTATTTGGCGGCAAGGCCGGAGCGCGGCCGCACCTGGGCCTCGTAGCCCGGCGGCAGCGCGATCGTCAGTCCGGTCGGAACCATCTCGTAGCGGCCCGGCAGCAGCAGCAGCGGCGCCGATTGCGGCACCGCCGCGAGCAAATCGAGGCCGGCCGCGTCGGCGGTCTGGTAGATCGGCAGCAAGAGATCTGCGCCGTGCGGCAATTGGTGGACTTCGACCTTGATGGTGGCGCTCACGATGCGGTTCCTACGGCTCTGGCGATGCGCGACACCAGCGCGGTCGCGACTTCCTCCTTGGTCATGACAGGCCAGGAGTCGACGGTGACGTCCTTGCCCTCGCGCGAGAGCAGGTGAACGGTGTTGCGGTCGCCGCCCATCACGCCGGTCGCCGGCGAGACGTCGTTGGCGACGATCCAGTCGCAGCCCTTGCGCGCGAACTTCGCCTTGGCGTTCTCGATCAGGTGCTCGGTCTCGGCGGCGAAGCCGATCACCAGCGGCGGCCGCTGCTCCTTCAGCTTGGAAATTGTCGCGAGGATGTCGGGGTTCTCGACCAGCTGCAGCGGCGGCATGCCGGCCGCGCTCTTCTTCAGCTTCTGGCTGCCCTCGGTGGCGACCCGCCAGTCGGCGACCGCGGCGGCGAAGATCGCGACGTCGACCGGCAGCGCGGCCTCGACCCGGTGCAGCATGTCGCGGGCGGACTCGACGTGCATGACCGAGATGCCCTGGGGGTCGTCGAGCTCGACCGGGCCGGTCACCAGCACGACCTCCGCGCCGGCGGCGCGCGCGGCGGCGGCAATGGCAAAGCCCTGCTTGCCGGACGAGCGGTTGGCGATGTAGCGGACCGGATCGATCGCCTCATGGGTCGGGCCCGCGGTGATCAGCACCCGCTTGCCGGCCAGCGGACGCGGCTGCGGCGGGCGCAGCATGCGGTCGGCGGCGGCGGCGATCTCGGTCGGCTCGGCCATCCGGCCGACGCCGGCTTCGCCGGCTTCCGCCATCTCTCCGGCGTTCGGGCCAACGGTATGGACGCCGTCGCGGCGGAGCTGCAGCACGTTGCGGCGGGTGGCCGGATTGTTCCACATCAGCGGATTCATCGCCGGCGCCAGCAGGATCGGCCGGTTGGCCGCCAGCAAGGTGGCGGTGGCGAGATCGTCGGCATGGCCCTGCGCCATCTTCGCCATCAGGTCGGCGGTCGCCGGCGCCACCACGATCAGGTCGCAGTCCCGGGCCAGGCGGATATGGCCGGCGTCGAATTCGCTCTCGGCGTCGAACAGGTCGGTATAGACGCGCTCATGCGACAGCGCGCTGGCGGCGAGCGGGGTGACGAATTGCTGGGCCGCCCTGGTCAGCACGCAGCGGACCCGGATGTGCCGTTCCTTGAGCCGCCGGATCAGATCCAGCGCCTTGTAGGCCGCTATCCCCCCGCCGATGATCAGGGTGACGCGCGGCTCGCCGGCCGCGCTGGCGGCCCGCGGAGCAGGGGCGGTCACCGTCGCGGAACCCGGGCCGGGCGCCTCGGCAGGCTCCGTACCGCCGTCTGCGAGCTCCCGGAGGATCACCCGGACCTCCTCCTCGACCGACCGGCCGTTTTTGGCGGAGCGCAGCCGCAGATAGGCCTTCAGCGTGTCGTCGAGTTTACGGATGGTCAGGCTGGCCATGGCGTGCTGCCCTCAAAGCATGATCCGGAAAAGTGTGAAGCGGTTTTCCCTCGCGACAAACGCAAGGCGTTTGCGCGGAGATCATGCTCAAACAAGTGTGATAGCGATGCTATCACATAGTGCATGCATTGCAATCAGTGCGCCCGGATGGCGAAGAAGATCGCGATGGAGGCGATCGCAATGACCCAGAGGCCGACGGTCTGCACCCGCGCCTTGCGGGCCTCGGCGCGGGCCATTTCGTCGATCGAGTCCGACGACAGCATGTGGCCCTCCAGCGTCATGGTCTCCAGCTGCTCGAGCACCGTGACGGCGCGGTTGGCGATCGACGGCAGGTTGGCGAGGATGCGGCCGAGCTCGCCCGCGCCCGAGATCGCGCCCTGGATGCGGCCGGCCGGGCCGAGATTCTGCGTGATCCATTCGCGCACCACGGGGTCGGCGATCTTCCAGATGTCGAGCTTCGGGTCGAAGCCGCGCGCTACGCCCTCGACCACCACCATGGTCTTCTGCAGCAGGATCAGTTCGGGGCGCGTCTGCATGTCGAACAGGCCGGTGACCTCGAGCAGAAGCGTGAGCAGCTTCGCCATCGAGATTTCCTCGGCGGTGCGGTTGTGGATCGGCTCGCCGATCGCGCGGATCGCTTGCGCGAAATTCTCCACCGAATGGTGGCCCGGCACGTAGCCGGCCTCGAAATGCACTTCGGCGACGCGGCGATAATCGCGGGTGATGAAGCCGAGCAGGATCTCGGCGAGGAAGCGCCGCTCCTTCAGCCCGAGCCGTCCCATGATGCCGAAATCGACGGCGACGAGCCGGCCGGCCTCGTCGAGGAACAAATTGCCGGGATGCATGTCGGCATGGAAGAAGCCGTCGCGCAGCGCGTGGCGCAGGAAGCTCTGGATCACCTTGCGGCCGAGATCGGGCAAATCGACCTTGGCCTGCGCCAGCCGGACGTGATCGTTCAGCGCGATGCCGTCGATCCACTCCATCGTCAGCACGCTGTGCGCGGTGCGATCCCAATCCACCGCGGGGACGCGGAAGTCCGGATCGTCGCGGGTGTTCTCGGCCATCTCGGACAGCGCGGCCGCCTCGAGCCGCAGGTCCATCTCCATCGCGACCGAGCGCGACATCGTGTTGATGACCTCGATCAGCCGCAAGCGCCGCGCCTCGGCGGAATGCGCCTCGGCCTTGTGCGCGACAAAGAAGAAGTCGCTGAGGTCGCGGCGGAAGCGCGCGGCGACATTCGGCCGGAGCACCTTGACCGCAACCTGCTGCCGCACGCCGTCGCGCTCGATCTCGCCGCGATGCACCTGCGCGATGGAGGCTGCGGCAACCGCAGGGCCCAGATGCACGAAGGCCTGCGCCAACGGCCGTTCCAGCGATTGCGTGATGACGGTTTCGGCCGCTTCCTGCGCGAATGGCGGCAGCCGGTCCTGCAGGGCTTCGAGATCGCGCGCCATCGCCACGCCGACCACGTCGGGGCGGGTCGCGAGGAATTGCCCGAGCTTGAGATAGGCCGGTCCGAGCCGCGTCAGTGCGCGCGACAACCGTGGACCGGACTTGGCCGAGCGGCGCTCGATCAGCCGCGCCAGCTTCAGCGCGAGCTGCCCGGGCGGCGGCACCAGCGCGGGATCGACGACGCCGAACACGCCCTCGCGCGCAAACACGAAACCGGCGCGGGCGAGGCGCGTGATGTGGGTCAGTGCAGAGATCACAAACGCCAGCCCGAATGCAGCGCCACGATGCCGCCGGAGAGGCTCTGCCACTTCACGCGGGCAAAGCCGGCGGCGCCGATCATCTCGGCGAACGCGTTCGGCCGCGGGAATTTGCGGATCGACTCGACGAGATATTGATAGGACTCGGCATCACCGGTGACGGCGCGGCCGAGCGGCGGGATCACCTTGAAGGAAAACAGATCGTAGATCTTGTCGAGGCCGGGCACGTCGACGGTGGAGAATTCCAGGCACAGGAAACGGCTGCCGGGCTTGAGCACGCGATAGGCCTCGCGCAGCGCAAGGTCGATCTGCGGCACGTTGCGGATGCCGAACGCGATGGTGTAGGCGTCGAACGCGCGGTCGGCGAAGCCCAGCGCCTCGGCGTTGCCCTCGACGAACGACACGCGGTCATCGAGGTGCTGCTTCGCGGCGCGCTCGCGGCCGACGGCGAGCATGTCGGTATTGATGTCGCAGACGGTGGCATGAAAGCCCGCGCCCGCGGTCTTGGCGGCCCGGAACGCGATGTCGCCGGTGCCGCCGGCGACGTCGAGCAGCGCGAACGGCCGGTCGCCCTTCGGCGGATCGAGCGTCGTGATCATGACGTCCTTCCAGGCCCGGTGCAGGCCTGCCGACATCAGATCGTTCATCAGGTCGTAGCGTGACGCGACGCTGTGAAACACGTCGTTCACCAGCGTCTGCTTCTCGCCCAGGGGCACATCCCTGAAGCCGAAATGGGTGGTTTGATCCGGCCGATCCATCAACTCATACTCTTACCTTTTGGTCGCTTCTTCACGCGAACCGGTGCCCATCCCGTATCAAGTACGGGACAGGCTTCGCTCGAAAACGCTCCAGCCAGACCATAGCGCGGCGGCCGCAATGGCGCTATCACGTCACTTCCAAAAGGTGAATGCCTGCCATGCCGGAATTACCCGAAGTCGAGACCGTCCGCCGCGGCCTGCAGCCGGCCATGGAGGGGTCCAGGATCCTCAAGGCCGAGGCCCGCCGCAAGGATTTGCGGTTTCCGTTTCAAAAAGACTTTATCGCCCGGCTCGAGGGCCGGACCATCACCGGGCTCGGCCGCCGTGCCAAATATCTGATGGCGGACCTGAACTCCGGCGACGTGCTGCTGATGCATCTGGGCATGTCGGGCTCGTTCCGCGTGCTGAAGCAGGAGGGCGCGGCGACGCCGGGGCAATTCCACCATCCGCGCAGCGAGGATCGCGCGCATGATCACGTCGTGTTCCACATGTCGTCGGGCGCGGCCGTCGTCTTCAACGATCCCAGGCGCTTCGGCTACATGAAGATCATCGCGCGCAACGCGATCGAGGATGAGCCGCTGCTGAAAGGGCTCGGTCCCGAACCGCTCGGCAACGAGTTCGACGCCGCGATGCTGGCGCGCTCCTGCCACAACAAGAAGACCAGCCTGAAGGCCGCGCTGCTCGACCAGCGCGTGGTGGCGGGACTTGGCAACATCTATGTCTGCGAGGCGCTGTTTCGTTCGCATCTGTCGCCGCGGCGATTGGCCGCGACGCTTGCAACGAAGTCCGGACAACGCAAGGGCGTTGCCGGGGGCGAGCCCACCGACCACGCCAGGCGATTGGTCGACGCGATCCATTCGGTGCTCAACCAGGCGATCAAGGCCGGAGGGTCCTCGATCAGCGACCATCGATTGACCAATGGCGATCTCGGCTATTTCCAGCATTCGTTCCAGGTCTACGACCGCGAGGGCGAGACCTGCCGCACGTCAGGCTGCGAGGGTATCGTCAGGCGCTTCACCCAGAACGGCCGTTCGACGTTCTGGTGCCCGAAGTGTCAGAAGTAACATGTTCGAGACCCCGCGCATCGAGACGCAGCGCCTGATCCTGCGGCCGCTTGCGCCGTCGGATGCCGCCGCGATCCAGCGTCACTTCAACAATTGGAATGCGATCAAAAATCTCGCAACAGTCGTGCCGTGGCCTTATCCCGGCGACGGTGCGGAAAGCTTTATCAGGCGGGAGCTGGATAAGATCGCGGCCGGCGAGGAAGGCTATCAATGGGTGCTGGTGTTGCGTGCCGGCGATGGCGAGGCGATCGGCAACATCAATTTCCGGCCGCGCGCCGACGGCCGCAAGGGCAATCGCGGATTCTGGCTCGCCGAGCTGTACTGGAATCAGGGCCTCATGACGGAGGCGATCGCGGCGGTGAACGATTTCGCCTTCCTGACGCTCGGCCTTGCCAGCTTCCATGTCTGCAACGCGCAGTCCAACGTCGCCTCGCGCCGGGTCAAGCAGAAGACCGGAGCCGAATTCGTCGGATTCGTCGAGCTTCCGCACCACAACGGCGAATCCAGAGCGGAGAAGTGGAAGGTCACGCGCGAGACCTGGCTGCGCGATCGACGCTGACATCGCTTTTGCGAATGCGGCCATGACGAATGCGACAGCTTGACCGCGCATGCGAGGCTGGCGAACATAGGTCCCATCGCTCCATCAAGAACGAGAACACAATGGCGATCAACGGCATGTCGATGAATGGCGCTTGGCGCGACCGCGCCGCGACAAGTTTTCAATGCGAGAAGCAACCGGCCACCAGCAGCCGCGGCATGGTGGTGAGCAATCATCCACTGGCATCGAGCGCGGGCGCCGAGATGTTAGCTGCCGGCGGCAACGCGATCGATGCGGCGATCGCCACCTTGTTCACGCTGACCGTGGTCGAGCCGATGATGGTCGGCATCATCGGCGGCGGCATGGCGCATATTCGCCTCGCCGACGGCAGCCATCGCTTCATCGATGGCCAAAGCACGGTGCCGCAGGCGGTAAAGCCGGATACCTATACCTCGAAGCCCGGTTCGGCGCACGACGTGTTCGACACCGTCGGCAACGAGAATTTGAACGGGCCGAAGGCGGTCGCTGTGCCGGGCTCGCTGAAGGCCTGGTGCGAAACGCTGCGCCGCTTCGGCACCATGAGCCTGGCCGATGTGATGCAGCCGGCGATCAAGCACGCCGCGCGCGGCTATGCGGCGACGCCCTATTTGCATGAATGCATCACCGACGGCGCCGAGGAGATGCTGAAGGACAAGCCGATCTCGGCGATCTATCTGCCTGATGGCACCCCGCTGAAGCCCGGCGAGCGCGTGGTGCAGGCGGAATATGCCGAGACGCTGAAATACATCGCCGATCATGGCGACAACGCACTCTACCAGGGACCGCTCGGCGACATCCTGGTCGACTACATGAAGAAGAACGGCGGCTTCATCGCACAACAGGATCTCGCAACCTACAAGACCGTCGAGCGGCAGCCGATCCGCTGCGATTACCGCGGCTGGGAAATCCTCGGGCCCCCGCCGCCGGCGGCGTCAGGCGTGCACATCACGCAGATGCTCAACATCCTCGAAGGTTATGACATCGCGCACCTCGGCTTCGGTACGGCCGAGACGATCCACTATCTCGCCGAGGTGCTGAAGATCGCCTTTGCCGACCGCGCGGCCGCCAGCGGCGATCCCGCCTATATCAACGTGCCGGTGGAGCGGCTGACCTCGAAGGCCTATGCCGAAGAGCGCCGCCGCGCGATCGATCCTGCCGCCGCGCAGGCCTGGAGCGCCGGCGTCACCCAGCTCGAAAGCGCGCACACCACGCACATGACCGCGGCGGATGCGATGGGCAATGTGGTCGCGACCACCCAGACCATCAACAATCTGTTCGGCGCCAAGATCCTGATCCCCGGCCTCGGCACCGTGCCGAACAACTACATGAACCTGTTCGATCCGCGGCCGGGGCACGCGCTGTCGCTGGCCGCCGGCAAGCGCGTCACCACCTCGATGTCGCCGATGATGGCGCTGCGCGACGGCAAGCTGGTTTACGCGCTCGGCCTGCCCGGCGGCAAACGCATCTTCCCGAGCGCGATGCAGGCGCTGATCAACCTGATCGACCACGGCATGAGCCTGCAGGAGGCGGTCGAGGCGCCGCGGGTCTGGACCGAGGGCAATGCGCTGGAGGTCGAGCAGGCGGTGCCGGAGGCCGTCCGCGCCGCGCTGTCAGCCAAGGGCCACAGCGTGCAAGTGGTGCCGACGGTGGCCGGCGGCATGAACGCGATCCGGTTTCACGCTGACGGCACGATGTCGGGCGCGGCCTGCTGGCGCGCCGACGGCACCCCGGTCGGCATTGCCGGCGGTCTCGCCCGCGCCGGGGTGCGGTTTGCGTTGAGGTGACGCCGACTACGCTGTTTGACAGGTTGAACCGAGAACCATCCTCACCGTCGTCCTGGCGAAAGCCAGGACCCATTACCCCTAATCTCATTGCTGTGCGACGCCGGGGCCGCGATCCTGTTTCATCGCTGAATGCGGTGGTTATGGGTCCTGGCTTTCGCCAGGACGACGCGTGGAAGAGTGGTAGCTGAATCACAAATGACTATGGAATGCTGGATCGTCCGCCAGAGCCTGTCCCCATCGTCGTCCCGGCGAAGGCCGGGACCCATAACGACAGCCCGTCATTGTTACGCGCTGCTGAAACGACGAGTCCCGCCTACAACGCCTGCTGCGGCGTATGGGTCCCGGCCTACGCCGGGACGACGAGATGGACAGAACCCGGTCTGCTCTGCGGGATCACCCGCAAGCGGGGCGAGGTGAACTTACTTCCTGACGCAGATCACGCGGACGACCGCGGCCTTGGCGTCCGCCGAGTCGCCCGACGCGGTGACGCCATGCGCTTTCAGGAAGCTGCGTACCGTGTCGGCCGGCACCAGCGCGGCCTGCGCCGGCGGCGCCGCGTTTGCGGGGCCTGCAACGATGACGGGCTTCAGCGTCGCGATCCCGGCAAACTTGCCGCCGCCGTCGAGCGCCGCCGCGCCGGAGAACCCGAGCGCTGGCGCCGGTGACAGCGCCTGATCGCCGCCGCCGATCTGTGCGACCGAAGCCTTCACGCTGCTCGCGGCCGCGCCGCCGCCCTGGCTCTGCGGATCGGCAATCCCGGTGATGTCGAGCGCGGTCTGCGTCGCCTGGCCTGCGATATTGAGCGGCCTCAGGCCCCGCGCGCCATAGATGCGCAGCAGCGCGAGGTCGTGATCCTTGTCGTCGGCGACCCGATCGGCATTGCCGTAGCCCGGGATCGTCAGCGCGATGCAGTCGTCGGTCACCACGCGATCGGTCACGATGGCCCCGTCGTCGCTGACCACGACGCCGGTGGCATATTCGACGGTCTTGCGCGGCGGCGGACCGGCCTGCACGGCGGCCGGAAATGCATTAAACGCGCTCGACATCGCGATCACCACCGGCTCGATGGTGGTTTGCATCGCCTGGTCATAGAGGATGGTGAGGATGCGGATCTCGTCGCCCTTCAAGGTGCCGCGCAGATAGAACTTCTTCAGCCCCTGCATGCCCGACAGCACGAAGAAATCCGGCTTCACCACGGTATAGTCGATGGTGCGGCCGGCCGGTTCCTTCTTTTCCTGCTCGGCAAGCTTTGCGGTGGTCGGGCTCGCTTCCTTGCGGCGGGCCAGCAGCACCTGGACGGTGCCGGTCGGCGAGGTCCATTTGGCCCCGGAGGCGTCGCTGTTGATCTGCGGCACCAGCTTGGTCGGAATGCCGAGCCGCGCCCCGGTGGCCGGCTCGGTGACGATCCGCCAGCCGACAGCCTCCTGCCGCCGCCGCGCCGTGTCGGCGAGCACGCCGCGCTCCTGCGGGTTCAGCACGCCGGTCGGCTTGCCGCCGTGCTTCTTTTGGAATTCCTTGATCGCATTGACCATGCGCTCGCTGACGTCGCCGGTAATGGCGCCGTTATATTCGCCGACCCAGGCGAGGTCCGATTGCAGCGCCAGCCGCTCGGCCTGCGCCATCGCGCCCGCGGTATCCTCCGGCTTCTGCAAAGCGGGGCGTATCGGCACCGTCGTCACCGTCTTCGGCTTGGTCTCGGCCGTCGAGGGCGGCGTCATCTGGGCCTGCGCCATGCCCATGGCAGCGGCCATCAATGTTGCCGAAAGCACCGATCTCATGACAAATCCGGGGGGAATGACTGACACCATTGACGTCCAGGCAATTAAGCACATCTGCTTGGTCGGCAACAACCGCGCTCCGGTTCAGGGAACGCGTCAACCCTCATCCTGAGGAGCGGCGTCAACCGCGTCTCGAAGGATGAGGCCACGGACCGGGCCTCATGGTTCGAGACGCGCGTGCCGCGCTCCTCACCATGAGGGTCACGGGTAGGATAGATGAGACAATGCTGACTGCCGACGAACTTGAACGCTATGCCCGCCATATCGTGCTGCGCGAGGTGGGCGGCCCCGGCCAGAATGCGCTGAAGCAGGCGTCGGTGCTCGTGATCGGCGCCGGCGGTCTCGGCGCGCCGGTGCTGATGTATCTGGCCGCCGCCGGCGTCGGCCGGCTCGGCGTGATCGATGACGATATCGTCTCGCTCTCCAACCTGCAGCGCCAGATCATCCATGCGACGTCTGATATCGGCAAGCGCAAGGTCGACAGCGCGGCGGCGCAGATCCATGCGCTCAATCCGCATGTGACGTTCGAGGCGCATCCGATGCGGCTCACCGCCGACAATGCGATGGCGCTGATCGCGCGTTACGATCTCGTGCTCGATGGCTCCGACAATTTCGAGACCCGCTATCTCGTCGCCGATGCCTGCTTCCTCGCGAAGCGGCCGCTGATCACGGCGGCACTGGGACAGTTCGACGGTTCGCTGACCACGATCCGCGCGCATGACAAGAATGCGGAGGGCGAATTCAATCCGACCTATCGCTGCCTGTTTCCGGAGGCGCCGCCGCCGGGCACGGTGCCGGCCTGCGCCGAGGCCGGTGTGATGGGCGCGCTCGCCGGCGTCCTGGGATCGATGATGGCACTGGAGGCGATCCGCGAGATCGTCGGCTTCGGCGAGGGCCTGGTCGGCCGGCTCCTGATGGTGGATGCGCGCGCGATGCGGTTCGAAACCCTGCGCTACGCGCGCGATCCGCAGAACCCGCTCAATGGCGATGGGCCTGTCATCACTGATCTCAGCGCCCATCGCACCTGATTGGCGCCGTCACCTGGTGGCCGGCTTCTCGCTGTCGAGATGCGCCATCTGCTCGGCCGCATAGCGCGTGCCGGCCGCGATATCCGGCGGGAAGGCTTTCGCCAGCGCCGCGAGATGAGCTTGCGTCAGCGTCAGCCTGGTCGCGCCGAGCGCTTCGGTGAGACGGTTGCGGGTGCGGGCGCCGACCAGCGGCACGATCTCCTTGCCCTGCGCCGCGACCCAGGCGATTGCGACCTGCGCCGGCGTTGCACCGATCTCGGCGGCAATGGCGCGCAACTGGTCCACCAGCGCGAGATTGGCATCGAGGTTCGCGCCCTGGAAGCGCGGCGTCATCAGCCGGTAGTCCCTGCCGATCTTGCCGGACTCCTTCGACCAGTGGCCGCTGATCAGTCCGCGCGCCAGCACGCCGTAGGCTGTGATGCCGATGCCGAGCTCGCGGCAGGTCGTCAGGATGTCGCGCTCGATGCCACGCTCGATCAGCGAATACTCGATCTGGAGATCGACGATCGGATGCACGGCATGCGCACGGCGGATGGTGTCGGAGCCGACCTCGGACAGGCCGATATGTCTGATGTAGCCGGACTTCACCAGATCGGCGAGGCCGCCGATCGTCTCCTCGATCGGAACGTTGGGATCGAGACGTGCCGGGCGGTAGATGTCGATGTAGTCGGTGCCGAGACGTTGCAGCGAATAGGCGAGAAAATTCTTCGTCGCGGCCGGCCGGGTGTCCATTCCGGCGAATTCACCCGCGGGGCCGCGCAGCGCGCCGAACTTGACGCTGATCTGCAGCCGGTCGCGCGCGACGTCCTTCAGGGCTTCGCGCACCAGCATCTCGTTGTGGCCCATGGCGTAGAAGTCGCCGGTATCCAGCAGCGTGATGCCGGCATCGAGCGCCGCATGCACCGTGGCGATGCTCTCGCCGCGATCGGCCGGGCCATAGACCTCGGACATGCCCATGCAGCCGAGGCCGAGGGCCGAGACGGCGGGCCCGGTTGAGCCGAGTTTGCGTGTGTCCATGTGGATGTTCCTCGAACGTTTTGCGGCGGAGAATCCGTCGCCAAATACCGAGGTGATATGGGCCGGTCGGGTTTGGACGATAAGCTGGACAATCGCGAATAGCTTGTTCACTATATCGAACAATGCAGGATTTCGACCTTCGCGACCTCGACGCCTTCGTGGCGGTGGCGCGCACGCGCAACTTCCGGCGTGCCGCGCTCGAGCAGCGCGTCTCGGTCTCCAGCCTCAGCCAGCGCCTGCGCGACATGGAGGAGCGGCTCGGCGTCCGCCTGATGAACCGCACCACCCGCAGCGTCGCGCTGACCGAGGCCGGCGAACTGCTGCTCGCCCGCGTCGCGCCGGCCATGGTCAACGTCGCCGATGCGATCACCGAGGTGCGCGGCCTGCGCGCCGAGCCGTCGGGGCGGTTGCGCATCAACGCGCCGCCGCCTGCGGTCGATCTCGTGCTGGCGCCGATGATCGCGCCGTTCCTCGCCAGATATCCGCGGGTCGACCTCGATGTCGTCGCGGAGAGTGCGTTCGTCGACATCGTCGCGCAGGGCTTTGACGCCGGCGTGCGTTACGGCGAGCATCTGGCGCAGGATATGGTCGCGGTCCCGCTCGGCGCGCCGCAGCGTTACGCGATCGTGGCGTCCAGTGAATATGTCGCAAAGCACGGCCGGCCGATGCATCCGAAGGATCTGCTGGCGCACCCCTGCATCCGCAGCCGCTTCAGCAACGGCGTGATGTTCGATTGGGAGTTCGAGAAGAATGGCCGCGTGGTGAAGATTTCGCCGCCGGCCAAGCTGACCGCGACCCATCTCGGCCTCGCGCTGCGCGCGGTCCATGACGGCGTCGGCTACTGGGCGACGTTCGAGGGCTATGTCCGCTACGGCGTCAAATCCGGCGCGCTGGTCAGCGTGCTCGACGACTGGTGCCCGCCGTTCGACGGACCGTTCCTCTATTATCCGAGCCGCCGTCAGCCGCCGCCCGCGCTCGCCGCCTTCGTGTCGTTCGTCGCCGACTGGCGCAAGCAGGCACGGCGGAAGAGATAGGTCGAGCTCTCACCACATCGTCGTCCCGGCGAAAGCCGGCAACTGTTATGTTGGTTTGGTCTGCAGGTAGGGCTTTCGGTCTCGCATCATGGCATTGAGGACCGTCAGCAG